>NZ_JABMCX010000015.1 GCF_013179505.1 Paenarthrobacter sp. CM16
AAGCCATCGCTGAAACCGGCGCAGACGTCTCCATCGTCTTCGTTCCGCCGGCATTCACCAAGGACGCCGTGGTTGAAGCAATCGAAGCCGGCATCGGCCTGGTTGTTGTCATCACCGAAGGCGTTCCGGTTCAGGACTCGGCCGAATTCTGGGCACTTGCCCAGTCCAAGGTTGACGCTGACGGCAAGCAGATCACCCGCATCATCGGGCCGAACTGCCCCGGCATCATCACCCCGGGTGAGGCACTGGTTGGCATCACCCCGGCGAACATCACGGGCAAGGGCCCCATCGGCCTCGTCTCCAAGTCCGGTACCTTGACCTACCAGATGATGTACGAACTCCGCGACCTCGGTTTCTCCACCGCGATCGGCATCGGTGGCGACCCCGTCATCGGCACCACGCACATCGACGCCCTGGCTGCGTTCGAAGCTGACCCCGAGACCAAGGCAATCGTCATGATCGGTGAAATCGGTGGTGACGCTGAAGAGCGCGCAGCCGACTTCATCAAGGCCAACGTCACCAAGCCGGTTGTTGGCTATGTTGCCGGCTTCACGGCTCCTGAGGGCAAGACCATGGGCCACGCCGGCGCCATCGTGTCCGGCTCCGCAGGTACCGCACAGGCCAAGAAGGAAGCTCTCGAAGCCGCAGGCGTGAAGGTCGGCAAGACGCCGTCCGAGACCGCTACGCTGCTGCGCGAAGTTTTCGCAACGCTCTAGTTTTACCGCCGAAAGGCAGAAGAAGTACGACGACGGCCCGGCCTTCCCCACGGAAGGTACCGGGCCGTCGTCGTACTCTAAGTCGTCGTCGTACTTTAACGCAGCTGACGCGGGCCGAAGAGTCTGGGGGAAAACTCCGACCCGCGCCAGGTTCAGGGGGTTGGCTAGGCGATGATCCTCATGGCCTGCCAGCCGGTGCCGAGGCTGATCGGCGGTACGTTGCTGAGCGTTCCGCCTCCCGATCCGGGATACAGCCACAAAGTGTCTGCGATGCGGCCCACGATGTCGTTTTTGCCGTCGCCGTTAAGGTCCCGCGGCCCGGCCATTGCAGTGCGGGTGCCCCAGCCCGTCCCGATCTGCGTCCATTGCAGCCAGCCCCCGGTGCCATTGCCCGGATATAGCCATAATGCGCCTGTGTCGGTCCGCCGCGCCAGTACATCTCCCTTGCCGTCGCCGTTGAAATCGCCAGTGCTGAAGATGGCGTTCATGACGTCCCAGCCCCAGCCGATGGTGTAGGGAGTCCGCTGTCCTCCGGTGCCGGTTCCTTCATAGAGCCGGAGCTCGCCGTTGCTTCGGCGTCCGATGAAATCGGGGATCCCGTCGCCGCTGAAGTCTCCGGGAGAGAAGAGCTGCGTCATGGTGCTCCAGCCCGTGCTGACCTGTGTCCGTGTCCCGAAACTGCCCGTGCCGTTGCCAGGATAGAACCACAGGATGTCGCCCGCGCGTGCCAGCAGGTCCGGTTTGCCGTCCTGGTTGAAGTCGCCGGGGGTGACGGTATCGGTGATGCTGGACCAGGCCGGTGCGGCCAGGGCGATCTGCCGCGGGTCCAGCGTGCCGGAGGCATTGCCCGGGTAGAGGTAGAGATTGCCCGCGGTATCAGCGGCCAGCACGTCCGCCCGGCCATCACCGTTGTAGTCATGGGCCGATGGAGGTCCCGCTGCAGGCACCGTGTAGGTCTGGGTTCCTACCGCCGAGGTGTTGCCTGCAGTGTCTACGCCGATGTATTTGAGTACCAGGGTGGAACTGCCCATGACCACCGGATTGGCGGGGTTGTACTTGATGTTGGTGGGTGATTCCGTGGCCGTTGGCGTGCTTCCGTTGGTGGTGTAGTAAATCGATGCAGGCTCATTGGCGGACAGGGTGACAGTTGCCCCGCTGGCCAACGCACGGCTGGTGGGGTTGGCAGTGACCGTGGGTGCCGCCGTGTCAGGGGGAACCGTGTAGCTTTGCGTGGCTGCCTCGGAGACGTTGCCCGCTGTATCCCTGGCAAAGTACTTCAACGTCATGGGCCCGGGACCGTTGAAGGGGATTGCCGTTGTGTAGGGGAGCCCGGCCGTCAGGGGATCGGTGCCGTCCGTGGTGTACCGGATCTCGGCGGGTTCGTTTGCGGACAGTGTGATGGTGGTGCCCGCTGCGTACTGGCCGCCCACGGGGTTGGCCGTGACCACTGGCTTGGTGACGTCCGGACCTGTGGAGTAGGTCTGGGTCACTACGGCCGATGAATTGTTCGCACCATCCATAGCGAAGTACTTCAAGGTCAGCGGACCGTTCAAGATCAGTGGAGCGGTGTACTTGCTGCTGGCCGTAGTGGGCGTACTTCCATTGGTGGTGTAGTAAATGGTGGATGTTTCATTGGCCGTAAGGGTGATGGCCTGGCCGGCGGCATAGGTGCCTCCCGGAGGTGCTGCGGTGACCACCGGGGCCACGGTGTCCGCGCCCAGGTAGGCCTCAAACTCGGCCAAACCTGCATTGGTGGTGCCGGTGCTGACGGAGGTGATGTTGAGCCGAACCGAGCTCACGGTCTTGGCGGGAAACTTGATGGTGAGCCCGGATCCGTTGTTGGGCAAGGACGGCACTGCCACAGTGCTTCCATCTGAGAACTGCAGGTTGCCACCGGTGATCTGATCGGTCAGGAGGGGCCGATCGGACAAGGTCACCGCATTGATGGTCCGGGTAGGGGTGAAGTTGTATTGAATCCAGCTGCCCGCTTTCTGCCCGGCGGAGACCCATTCACGGGTGGCATCCATCGGCGTGCCCCAGTGGTATCCGTCGCGGACCTTTTCCGCGCTCTGCGCTGCGGCCTTCTGGGATGAAGCGGTGACGGTGGTACCCGCGGATTTGGCGGCATTGCCAACCCACTCTATGGCCGTGATGTATTGCCGTTTCAGCCATTCATCGTAGGGAGAATCAGGACAGCCCTCACCCGGGCTGCTGCAGACGTACATGTCGAAGTCCGCGAACCTGACAAAGGTGTCCACCTTGGCTGTGAGCTCGGCCCCGGTCACGTTCTGGGCGTATTCATCAATGACATAGGCATCGTAGGCCAGGGAGGTATGTGGGCCGGTGTAGCTGCGGGTGGCGAGCTGGGCGAACTTTGCGGTGGCCCAATGGTCGCTGTGGTCATAGGGGGTGGTGAAGTTCCCCGTCCAGTCCTGTGTGCGGAACGTGGTGGGCTGGAAGTTGGCCACGAGGCGGTTCAACGCCGACTGGAACTGGGACTTGGTGAAGGTTGCAGCGTTGTCCACCGGGCGGATTGAGGAAAGCCGGCCGTCCCAGAGTTTGAGGATGCTCTGGCTGCCGTATGCGGCACTGCCCAAGCCGTTGGGGAAACCATCCGGCAGCCGCATGTACACCACAGAGACATTGGGGGCGCCGTTGAGGGTCCGCATGGTCAGCGGGCGTCCAGGTACGCCGGCGTCGGACGTTGTCCAGCTGTTGGAGACGCCGGCCATTTTGGCGTAACTTGCCTGGATCCCGGATTCGAGGCTGCGCCAGTACGTGGCGCCTTCCCCGGCCTCGCCGGCGGTGGCAAACACGGTTTGGACGCAACGTTTGGCTTGGATATCGCGCATGAAGTCCGGGCTGAGGAAGAGCAGGTCGTCATCAGTGTGGGCAACAATTTGCATGGCACCGCCCGTGCCTGCACACGGCGGTTCAGCAGCAGCTGCGGGAGCTGCAGTGGTCAGGGCGAATCCGCCCATGACCACAGCGGGGCCAAGGAGCAGGCCCAGCGCACGTTTGAGGAAGGAAATGCGGCTATGCGGGTGACGAGGACGACTGGCGTGTTTTGGACGGTCCACAACCATGCTCCTTTGAGCAGATGTTGGGCCCCCCAGCCGGCAAACTTACGACGCCCCCTGGACGTCATTGCGAATGAAGTTGGTACTGGCTGAACTTCCGGTGACGCTGAAAGCGATGCAGTGAGCGCTACTGTACCCCACAAGAACGAGCCTGGGTAGGGTGCCGGCACACTTCCACGAAGGACACGAAAGGTGCCAGCCGCTCCGCGCCGGCAAGCTGCGGAACTTCGGGATGCCACTGCACCGAGGCAACCCACCGGGACGGGTCCTCCAGCGCCTCCACGGTGCCGTCGTCGGCGATTGCAGTGACCACCAAGCCCTCGCCCACACGGTCCACCGCCTGGTGATGCCCGGAGGCGATCTTGATGGTTGAACCTTCGGGGGAACCGTACAGTGCCGCGGCTTTGGAGCCAGCGGTGAGCCGGACAGCATGCCAGGCCCAGTCGCTGGCCACGGGATCGTGGGGATCCAAGCTGCTGTGCGTCACGGATGTCGGCGCCATGTCCTGGGTCAACGTACCGCCATACAGCACGTTCAGCAGTTGGTGGCCGCGGCAGATCCCCAGCAGCGGCAGGCCGGCGTCGATGGTTGCCCGGGCTACGTCGACGTCCAGATGGTCCTGCTCCTGGTTTACGTCATACAGCGTGTCCTCGGGATCCTGGCCGTACAGGCGGGGATCGATGTCGCCGCCCCCGGGCAGCAGCACGCCGTCGAGCCTTTGCATTTCGGAAGCCAGACGGCCTGCGCTGTCCGCCGAAACCGGAGTCAGCAGCACCGGCTGCGCACCTGCCTCGCGCAACAGGTCAACAATGTAGGTGAAGAGCTGGTTGGCTTCGCCCACCCGGGCGTCCGGGGAGTCCGAACTGCTGAGACGAACCGGAACACCGATAGGCGGACGCGCAACTTCTGAACTCTTCATGCTTCATGATGCACTGGACCGGAGCCCGGCGCGCAAACGCCCGCGTCACAGCGCGGTGATACTACGCTGAAAGCATGAATCGCACCGGAGCCCTGAACCCGAGCCCGCGGACACTGGACATAGAAAGCGTGGTCCACTTCGACCACCTGGTGACCGCAGGCGCCGGGTCCATGAATGGCTGGCACGCGCAATCCCTGGACCTCAGGGGCCACGCCCGGGAGCTAAAGGCCCTGGACGCCCAAGGCGCGATCTTCCTGGGATGCACTTTCGACGACGGCGTGGAAGAGAGCCTGCGGCGGCGCGGAGCGCTCATCTTTCCCAGGTTGCACGGCGTGCCGTTCGACCCCTACCGGAACAGCCTCTATACCGCGGAGGAGCTCTACCCGGACATCTCCTCCACCGAGTACGAGTCAACCCTGGACGCCCTGGTCTACCAGTGGAGCATCCTTCCCGGGCAGCGGGGAAGCCTGGACGCCACGCTCGCCGCGGCCCTGCACGACCACGCAATCGGTGACGCCTTGGACGAACTCCTGGAGCACGGAGCACTCTCCGGGACCAAAGTGGTGGGCGTCATGGGCGGGCACGCCGCCCAGCGCGGCACCAGCGACTTCGCCGACGCCGCACGGCTGGGCCGGCTGCTCGCCCAATCAGGCTTTGCCGTCGCCACCGGCGGAGGACCCGGGGCCATGGAGGCAGCCAACCTGGGTGCCTACCTGAGCAGAACGCCCGACGCCGACGCTGCAGCCGCCCTGGAAACCCTCGCCGCTGTCCCGGGGTTCAGGCCCTCGGTGACGGAGTGGGCGCGGCAAGCAGCCTGCGTCGTCGAACGCTACCCGCAAGGCACGCCGACGCTCGGCATTCCCACCTGGTTCTACGGTCACGAGCCGCCGAACCTGTTCGCGACGCACATTGCCAAATACTTCGCCAATGCGGTGCGGGAAGCCATCTTGCTGGAGCTATGCACCGGCGGGATCGTCTTCCTTCCGGGCGCTGCAGGAACAGTGCAGGAGATCTTCCAGGACGCCTGCGAGAACTACTACGGTGCCCCCGAAACGATCAGCCCCATGGTGCTGGTGGGACGCAAACACTGGGAACGGACACTCCCCGCCTGGCCCATGCTCCAGAGCCTGGCCAAAGGAAAACCCATGGCAGAGAAGATCTTCCTGGTGGACACCGTGGAGGACGCGCTCGCAGTGGTGGCCGGCCAGGGGTGAGGCGCACCTAGAAGTCCTTGCTGCAGGGACCCGTGCCGAGTTGGGCCAGGCCGGTCCTGTCCCCGGCCGCGTATTGACGGACCCAGGATGCCTGATCGAACATCAGCTGCCGGGGGTCCTCTACATGGTCCAGGCCCAGCAGGTGCCCCAGCTCGTGCATGATCACGGCAATGCCGATTTCCTTGCCCTCGGAGGTGTCCACAATGCCAGCGAATTGCGGGGCGTCAAGGGACACAGTGCCGGTGACATAGGCCTGGTAACCGTTGCTCAGGCCGATCGAGGAGCTCCCGCCCAAGCCCACAGTCTGGCCCGTCAGGCGCGGTACCTGCTCCGGGGTGCTCCACGCGATCAGGACGGGGGCCCACCGATCCCCGTATCTGGCGGGTTGGTATCCCTGCCTGTTGGTGGAAGGGACCTCGGAGCTGGGGCCGTCGTAAATGAACTTCAATCCCGTGGCCACGCTGGCTTGGCGGACAGCCTCGTCCACCAACTGCTGCCAGGAAGGATCCGCCAGGTCCGAGTTCACCACGTAGTGGATGGGCCTGCAGGGTGAATAAGCCAGGGGAGTGCCGTCGTCTTTCACGGCAAGGAACTTGTAGGAACTGCTGGTGCGGTTCACAGGTGCAGGGGTTCCCAGCGGTGCATCGGCCTCTTCCAAGCCGGGCACAGGGTCCTGGCGCTGCCCGAACGGGACCAGCCCGGGCCGGGAGCCCTGGCTTTGGGTAGCCGATGAATCGTGCAACTGCAGGTCGCCGCTGAAGTAGGCCCCTGCGCACACCAGGCCGAGGATGCCGAGGAAGAACAGGATGGCGGCAATGCTGCTGTGCTTGACCTGTGGTGGCGGCGGCGGCGGAGGTGGTGGAGCTGGTGGCGGAGGCGGCGGCGGCGGAGGTGGTGGCTGCGGCTGCGGCGGCACTGTGGCCTCGGGCTGGTTTGGGCTGCCCGGAGGAGCGTAAGGGCTGCCCGTAGGATTCCGGGGGCGGCGGGAAGCGGGGTCCTGCCACTGGGGCGACCCGTAAGGTTCCATGGAACCCCCTGACGTGGAGGCTGCGACGGGAGGTGGGGCGCCGCCGTCGGCCGTAGCCGCCAGCATAAGTCCAGACGGGCCGGGAGTCCATGCCCTGTGAACAGGGCGCTAAATGTCCTTGCGGCAGGGTGCTGAAGCGAGGAGATGCAGGCCGGTCAAGTCCCCGGCCGCCAGGCCGTCAGGGGCACCGATTTCCGGGTACATGAGCTGGACGGGATCATCCACATGGTCCAAACCCATGACGTGCCCCAACTCGTGCTGCATGACCGCTAGGACGTAGTCCGCGCCTTCGGGGTCGGCCAGGAGTCCGGAGACCTGCGGGGTGTCCAGCTCCAGGCTGCCCGTGATGTAGCTCTTGGGCCCGTTGTTCAGTGAATACATGGTGCTGCCGCCGGTGCCAATAACCTTGTCCATCAGGGCCGGGGCGGCCTCGGGCGTGGTCCACGAAATCAGCAGGGGAGCCCAACGGTCACCGTACTTGGCCGGCTGATAGGGCTCCCGCCTGTCTGCCGGAAGTTCGTCGGTGGTGCCATCGTTGACGAACTGGATCCCCGAAGCGGCCGAGACGTTCGCGATCGCCGTCTCCAGCAGAGCATCCGAACCCGCCGGCGCGGACGCGTTGTTCACCACGTAGTGCAGCGGCCGGCATGGCGAGTAGCCCACTGGAGAGCCGTCGTCGTTGGTGGCCAGGAACTTGTACGAATCGTTGCTGGTCTCCGGCGCCACCGGTGAGCCCAAAGGGGCATCCCCTTCCTCTAATCCGGGCGGAGGGGCATCTTCCGCCCGCGCCGGTGTGGTTTGCTTCTGTCCGCCTTGTGCGGAGCCGGGGACACTTACGCCGGGGAAGAGGGCGGTGATCCTGGGGTCTCCATGCAGGAATCCACTGACCAGGACCGCCACCACCGCGGCAATTCCGGCCATGAGTACGCCACGGAGAATGCGCCAGGCCGTTCCGGCACGGCGGTGCTTTGGCACACGCGTTTCCCGCTCTGAGTCCACGGTTCTCCATTCCTCACGCCCCTGTCACGCGGGGCAGCGCGGAGGACGAACCAACATTACGGGCTGCGGGGGGAGCCGTCCAAACTAGACAATGGTTGCTCCGAACACCAGGCCCAGCCCGTAGGTGGCGGCGGCTGCTCCCAGGCCGATTGCGAGCTGGCGCAGCCCGCGGCTCAGCGGTGATGTTCCGGACAGCAAGCCCACGACGGCGCCGGTCGCCAGGAGCGCGATGCCCACCAGCACACCGGCCACCATCAGGGCGGCGAAGCCCGTCATGCCGAAGATGAAAGGCAGGATGGGAACGATGGCGCCGGAGGCGAAAAAGCAGAAACTGGACATTGCCGCGCCCCACGCCGAGCCCACAGACTCGTGCTCATCGGTGGAGGGCTTTTCCGGCTGCAAGGAGAGGCTGGGATCGCAATCGCAGCTGAACACGCCCATGCGCTCAGCGGCACGGTGCTCGGCTGCTTCCCTTGTCATTCCGCGGGCCAGGTAGACCAGGACCAACTCGTTGTGCTCGATGTCCAACGACGGAGCAGCCGTGAGGGTGGCTTGCGTGGGCAAGGTTGCGTTGAGCAGTTCGCGCTGCGAACGGACCGAGACGTACTCGCCGGCGCCCATGGATAGGGCGCCCGCCAAAAGGCCCGCCACGCCGCTCATCAGCACCACGGGACTGGGCACACCCGTGGCGGCCATGCCCATGACCAGCGAAAGGTTGCTCACCAAACCGTCATTGGCTCCGAAGACTGCTGCACGGAAAGTACCGGAGAGCCGGTTCCGTCCACGCGTGGCCAGGCCACGGACAACTTCCTCATGGATCTGCTCGTCAGCCACCATGGCAGGGGTTGCCGCGGGTTCGGTGCCGTACGGGGAACGGCCTTCTGCGCGCTGAGCGAGGGCAAGCACAAAGACCGAGCCGAAGTTGCGGGCCAGGAAGCCCAGGAACTGGCTCCGGGCCGATGCTGCCTTGGGCATTCCGGCGTGCTCGCCAAGGAGCTTGAGCCAGTGGGCTTCGTGCCGGCCCTCGGCCTCGGCCAAAGCGAGCAGGATTTGGCGCTCTTCGCCGTCGCGCCGTTGGGCAAGCTCGCGGTAAACGGCCGCCTCGGCCCGCTCATCGGCCAGATACTGCCGCCAGCGGCGGATGTCCGACGAAGAAGGCGATGCTGCACCGTCATAAGGGGTGGAAGGGTCCGGAGCGGGGCTCGACGAACCGGGGGATTCGTGGTGCTGTTGCACTTTTTCTCCTGTGCTGGGTGGGGTAGTTGCGGCCCCATTGCACGCCCCACTGTACCGCTTATCTGCAGGGATTTTTGGCTGGTATTCCTCACTGGGAATGTTCGGCGCACCGTAATTTCCGGGCCTCCTTGACCCTCGCTGGACCCGGTGCTCAGATGGAAGGACAGGGGCGGGAGGAATCCCGCGCACGTTCAACCAGGGCTTTGAGCGGCCCGCGAGACGGAGGTTGCACCATGAACACCACCGAATCACACGCCAACTACCCGGAACGGACAACCATTGAGTCCGACCCGGCTTACGACTACGCCGAGGACCAGGAAGTAGACGAGCCCTGGGTTGAGGAAGTGGACGCTCCGGAGGACGACGAACGCGTGGTCCCCATCGACGAAACCGAGGAGTTCCGGGAGGAAGACGAGGAAATCTAGGCGGTATTCTCCCGGGTTGGATCCTGAGTTGGTTCCCCCTGGGGTGGGTCTTGGTGGCTGAAGGTGAAGTGCTGCTGTATACCCGCCCGCCGGCCGACGGCGGCAACTCTGACCGTCAGGGTTCTTGATGCCTCACACCAACGCGTTGGGCGGACGGCTTGCGCCAACGCCTGCGCGATCAGCTGCGGTTGGGGATGGCTGAACTGCCTGGTGCCCGCCTCGGCAGTGATGGTCACCGTGCCCAGGAAGAGGTCGACGGCGGGAATCACCGCCACCGTGACGGCTGCCGTTGCGGGCGGGGTGCTTGCCCGTGTGGTGTTGGCTGCGGGGGCGCTGGTTGCGGGGGTGGTATCGCCTTGGTACGGCAAGGGGTTGCTCCTTGGGGAGTGCTCTTGCCCGCTCGGTTGTCTCTGGTCCGGGACGGGCCGCTTCCTCATCCGAACCACCCGTGAACATGGGGTTGGTGTGTGGCCAGTCGGAGCTTGGCACCACATCTCTTGAAGCTGGGACAACCCTATCCCACGGCTGCCCACATCCCACGTCTTCCAGCTCCCCGTTGTGGGGCCTGTTTTGCGCCCTTCGTGACTACCTGGGGGCGTAGAGCGGGCCTTCCAACGGGGGTGGGGGCGTGTTGTGGGGCCTGCTTTGCGCCCTTCGTGACTACCTGGGGGCGTAGAGCGGGCCTTCCAACGGGGGTGGGGGCGTGTGGGGTGGGTACAACGCAAAGCGGCGCCGCCCCGGAAAGGGGAGGCGCCGCCGTCGAACTTTGCTTGTTTCTCTGTACCTGAGTGTGTGCCTGCTAGGAGGCGGGCGTGGTGAGTTCTTCCTCTGCCACGCGGGTGCCTGAAACGCGGTCCGTCCAAGCCTTCATGACGGCCGGATCGGTGGGCTTGCTCATCAGCGAAACCACGAGGTACGCCAGGGCGGAGGCAATGAGACCGAAGTAGATGGGCTCGTTGGCGTAGATGCCGTCCAAGGGAACTTCGGCATTGATTTCCAGGATGGTCATGGTCCCGAGGGTTACCACTGAACCGGCTGCCATGGACCAAGCAGCGGCGATGCCCGTTCCGCGCTTCCACACCAGGCCGCCGATGATGGCTACCAGGAGCCCGCCCACCAGGATGTCGTAAGCGATGGTCAACGCGGCAACCACGTCCTTGGTGGAGATGGCGATGATGATTGCGACGAGCCCCAGTCCGAGGACCCACATGCGGTTTGCCTTGACGTCGTGCTCGGGGTTGTCGGAGTCGGAGGTGTCCACCTTCTTGCCGAACCAGCTGGCTACGAAGGGCATGACGTCTGCGCGGGCCACTGTTGCCGCAGCGATCAGTGCGCCGGAAGCGGTGGACATCATGGCCGCGACAGCGGCAGCGAGAACCAGGCCGCCGATGCCGATGGGCAGGAGCCGGGTAGCGACCTCCGCGTAGACATCATCCTTGGCCGCGATCTCCACGCCGGAGAGGGCAACACTGGCAGCCATGCCGATCAGGGCACCGGCGAAGCCGTAGAGGATGCAGTAGATGCCTGCAGTGGCGCCACCCCAGCGGGCCACCGTGGGGGTCTTGGCAGTGAACACGCGCTGCCAGATGTCCTGGCCGATCAGGAGGCCAAGAGTGTAAACGACGAAGTAGGTGATGATCGTCTGGAGTCCGATTCCGCCGATGTCGAAGAAGCTCTCATCGACGCGGGCCCGGATGCCGTCGAGGCCGCCTGCAGCGTTCAGGGCGAAGGGGAGCATGAGGAAGAAGATGCCCACTGTCTTGATGACGAACTGGACCTGGTCGGCCAACGTGATGGACCACATGCCGCCGATGGTGGAGTAGACCAGGACGATAGCGCCGCCGATGGCGATGGCGAGCCAACGCTCCCAGCCGAAGAGGACCACGAAAATGGTGGCGTAAGCGCCGGTGGACGTGGCGCACAGCATCAGCGTGTAGGCCAGCATGACAATGCCCGAGGTCTGGGTGGCCGTGCTGCCATAGCGGAGGGTCAGCATCTGGGAGACCGTGTAGATCTTGAGCTTCTGGATGGTGCCGGCGAAGAGCAGGCTAAGCAACAACACGCCCGAGCCGATGGCCACCACCAGCCACATGCCGGAAATGCCGAACTTGTAGCCGAGGCCTACGCCGCCCACGGTGGATGCGCCACCAAGGACCACTGCGGCCATGGTGCCGGTGTAGAGGAAGGGGCCCAGGCGGCGGCCGGCCACCAGGAAGTCGCTGTTGTTCTTGGTGCGGGACTTGCCCCACCAGCCGAAAGCCAGCATGGCGAGCAGGTACACCACCACGATTGCGATATTTATAGCCGAAGATTCCATGAACGGTCCTTGGAGCTGATGCACGGAGGTTGGGGTTTTCGACGATACTCCTGCGAAGCGTCGAAGTCTCTGTGCTGACGATTGGAGATTGGGGATGTGTTGTGTGCCTCACAGGCAACACTTGTTGCCTATGAGGATATGTTGTGATGGGAGTAACAGTCAAGGGGCTTTGGTCATGCTTCCGCGTATTCTGGCGCTCTTGGCCTGTCTCCCGGCTACTATTGCTCCAATGACAGGGCCACATGACAGGCCTGAAAGGTTCGTGAATGAAGGCTCTACCCGTTGAACCGAGCAATGTTCCCGTTGCCATCGGTTCCAGAATCCGCGCAGCCCGGCAGGCGCAGCGCCTTACCATCGAGCAAGTGGCGGACGCTACCGGCCTGACCAAAGGCTTCCTTAGCCGTGTGGAGCGCGACCTGACATCGCCGTCGGTCGCTTCTTTGGTCACCCTGTGCCAAGTGCTGTCAGTGTCAGTGGGCGATTTGTTCGCCGCTCCGGAGACGCACCTGACCAAGCGCGACGACGGCCCCCGCATCTCCCTGGGTGGCCAGGGCATCGTGGAGCGCTTGCTGACGGCCCGCTCCGAGCGCCGCCTCCAGATTTTGCAGGCCACCATTGAACCGCGGGGCCGTGGGGAGAATGAGCTCTACGCAGTGGACTGCGACGTCGATGTCCTGCATGTGGTCAAGGGCAGGATCAAACTGATTCTGACCAACGAGGAATACGACCTCGAGGAAGGGGACACACTCTCCTTCCCGGGCCGTGAACCCCACACCTGGATCAATCCCACGGACGAGACCGTCGAGGTGCTGTGGGTCCTGGTGCCGGCTGCGAGCCGGTAGGTTTTCGCCCCGCGCCGCGCTCCCTCCCGGTTACCTCCCGTTTTGGAGCCGGGGGAGTGGGCTGAACCCTGGAAACCCGGGGTTCAGTGGTGCAAGGGTGGCCACCAACTGGGCAGGAGCGTCCCGGCGCAGCGTGAGAACCGCCTGGATCTCCGCAATCACCCGCTCCGGTTCGAACCAAATCACCTCCGGCGGGTACCTGAGAACGGAATATCCGTTGATGGTGGAGGCGTTGTTCCGTGCCAAGTCGTTCCGCAAAGCCCTCCTGTTGGAGTGAAACGCGAAGCCATCCACTTCAACAATGAGGAATTCTTCGAGAAGAAGGTCGACGCGCCCGATTCCAGGTATGGCTACCTGCGCCTCGAAAGCGATTCCATGTGTGCGGAGCAAGTGCTGCGCATCGACCTCAACGATTGACTCTGCACGTAGATCGAGCTCGTGTAGCGCCGTCAGTACAGGCCTGGATCTGTCCCCGCGGAGTTGCTCCTTGAGCAATGCCAGCGGCACACCGTGCAAGCGAATGGCCGAGGTGGCCATGGCTGTTGATGCCGGAGGCTCGAGGCAACACATCGCGTGCAGCACTACGTCCTCCAGGGCCGCCACCGGCAGGGTGGGATGTGGCTCGAACCGGGCCGTCCTGTGCCGGATAAACCCGCTGCCGTGCCCATGATCGCAGGCCAGATGGTGCTGGCCCGGAGTCGTTCTGAGCCAGAGCCCGAAGTGTTTAGCAGCGCTGGCACAGGATACAAGAGCGTTGTAGCGGATGGCAGCGGCGAATTCCGGCTTGTGAGCATTGAGCATGTAAACGCCCCGCCGCGGGCGGCTGGCTCCCCGGGTTAACAAAGAAGCAACGTCTGATCGGGAAAAGCCTGCGCGGAGGAGTTGACCGGTCCGGGCTACGCCGCCCAACTCTTGAAGATACAGATAGATGTCCATTAGCCCAGTTCACCGATGGCTGGCAGCTGCAGGAATAGTCCATCTGCCTTATGTGGGTAAGTGGCAACTGCGCTCCTCCCCGGTTGCCCACCCTTCCGTGAGTAGCCGAGGGCCGCTGACCCCGGAAATCCGGGGGCTGGCGGTGCTCGGTGGTCACAAGGTGGGTCACCAACCGGGGAGGAGCGGCGAACGGGCGGGTGTGGGCGCTCAGCCGACGTGCACCCATGGACGACGGGTGATGTCCGGTTCGGCTTCCCTCAGTACTTCGCGGGTTACCGGCGCGATCTCGCCCTCACCGAAGAACAGGAACTTGCTGAGGTTGGAGATGGGGTTGCCCTCGGTCCAGCGGAAGTAGATGTGCGGCATGAAGCCGGTGACGTCCCGGATGTGGAGGAGTACTGCAGCCACGGTGTTGGGCACGTTGTTGCTGTGCACTTCCAGGATCCTGAAGCCGTGCCGCGTCTTGCCGACAACCTTCAGTTCCTGTTCGAAGTCCGAACTGTCATCCACGATCACCTCGATGAACACGGCGTCGCAATCGACGGGCAGGTGGCTTGCCTGTTGGGCGTGCTGGAGTTTCTCCCTGTAGCGGCTGGCGCTGAGGTGTTTGGGCTCATGCGCGATGATCCGGACCGGCCCCTCGGAGGCATTGGCCGTGAATTCCAAGGCTTTCTCGTCCATCTTGATGTGGGTGGCCCGTAGCTCGAAGGCGCGCCGCATGCGGGAGATGAAACTGACCACCATGATGCCCAGGATGAAGAGTGCCGCGATCTTCAGGCCGTCAGGGCGCTCGATCGAGTTGACCACGGTGGTGTAGACGAAGACGAGCGAGATGATTCCGAATCCGATGAACTGGCCGCGTTGCTTCTTGCGCCGTGCGGACAGTGTGACGGCGATGGATGCTGACGTGATCAGGACCAGCACGCCTGTGGCATAGGCGCCGCCCTGGGCGTTGACGTCAGCCTTGAAGATGATGGTGACAATGAACGCGATCACAGTGAATACCAGGACCAGCGGGCGCAGTGCCCGGGCCCAGGTCGGCGCCATGCCGTAGCGGGGCAGGTAGCGCGGAACGAGGTTCAGCAGCCCTGCCATGGCCGATGCACCGGCGAACCAGAGGATGGCAATGGTGCTGACGTCGTAAACGGTGCCGAAGCCGTCGCCCAGGAACTTGTGGGCCAGGTAGGCCAGGGCACGGCCTTCGGCTTTGCCGCCGTCCTGGAATTCGGCTGCCGGGATCAGCATGACCGTGGTGAAGCTGGACGTGATGAGGAACGAGCTCATGATGATGGCCGCGGTGGTCAGCAGCTTGTGCGCACCCTTGATCCGGCCGGCCGGGTTGGCTTCCGTGTCCGTGGGGTGACCCTTGATCTGGGGCATGACGGCGACGCCGGTCTCGAACCCGGAGAGTCCCAAGGCCAGGCGCGGGAAGACCAGGAGGGCCAGGGCAACCATCATGACGGGATCGCCGTGGGAGGTGGTGAGCGCACTCCACCAGTCAGAAATGACGCGGGCTTCGGTGAAGAGGTGGCCGATGGAAACAAGGATGACCACCAGGTTCAAGGCCAGGAATGCGGCCACGAGGACAACGGCTACGTTGATGGCTTCTTTGAATCCGCGAAGGAACACCACGCCGAGCCCGGCGATCAAAGCCAGGGTGATGACAACCTGCTGGCCCTCAAGGAAGTGCGGGGCGAAGGGGTTCTCGATGAGGTGTGCGGTGGCGTCGGCCGCGGAAAGGGTGATGGTGATCATGAAGTCCGTCGCCGCGAAACCCAGAAGTGCCAGGACAAAGAGCTTGCCTCCCCAGCGGGGGAGGAGCCGTTCCAGCATGGCGATGGAGCCTTCGCCCCGGGGGCTTTCCCGGGCCACCCGCCGGTAAACGGGTAAGGCGCCGGCCAGGGTTGCCAGTACCAGGAGCAGGGTGGCCAGCGGGGAGAGCAGTCCGGCGGCCAGCGCTGCAATGGCGGGCTGATAGCCAAGGGTGGAGAAGTAGTCCAGTCCCGTGAGGCACATGACCTTCCACCAGGCTTGCGGCTTATGGGAGTCCGACGGGCGGCCGTGGGGGCCCTGCCTCTTGCCTGAGGTGTCCGGCATTCCTTCCAGCAGCCAAGGCCTGAGCTTGAAGGAATTCTTTGGCCGGTTGGCCGGATCGGCCGGAGGCCTCGACAACGTGGTCACTGTGTCCTTTCGTGCAGCACTGTGCTGCTTCCGCAAGGAGCGTATGGCCGCCGTCGACGCCGGGACCCCGGTTTTTATGGAATCTTTACGCCCACTGTGACCGGCATCTCAGGACGCGCGCCTTCAAATCAGACTTGTAAACAGGTGATGCATATAGGGAAACTTTGAGTGTATGATGGGTGTCACAGTCATCCCAGCTATCCACTAAGGAGTGGCGCATTTTGGAAGAGCTCCGTATTGAGGCCAACGGCAACCTTGGCCCTATCGATTCGTCCCGCATCCCGCGCTATGCCGGTGCCGCCACCTATGCCCGCCTGCCTCGCCTGGACCAAGTGTCCAAGGCGGACGTGACAGTTGTCGGCGTACCCTTCGACTCCGGTGTTTCCTACCGCCCCGGTGCCCGTTTCGGCGCCAACCACGTACGTGAGGCCAGCCGTCTGCTGCGCCCGTATAACCCGGCATGGGACGTCAGCCCGTTCGAGAACATCCAGGTTGCCGACGCCGGCGACATGGCTGTGAACCCGTTCAACATCAACGAGGCCATCGAGACCATCCAGCAGAATGCCATGGACCTCACGGCCAACGGCAGCAAGCTGGTGACCCTCGGTGGCGACCACACCATTGCGCTCCCTCTCCTGAGGGCAGCAGCGGAGCGGGCTGGCGAGCCCATCGCCATGCTCCACTTTGACGCCCACCTGGACACCTGGGACACCTACTTCGGCGCTGAATACACCCACGGCACCCCCTTCCGCCGTGCAGTGGAAGAAGGCATCCTGGACACCGAAGCCATCAGCCACGTCGGTACCCGCGGCCCGCTGTACGGCAAGAAGGACCTCGACGACGACCACCGCTTCGGCTTCGGAATCGTCACCTCCGCAGACGTCTACTACCAAGGTGTCCTGGAGACAGTAGCCAAGATCCGCGACCGCATCGGCAACCGTCCCCTGTACATCTCGGTGGACATCGACGTCCTGGACCCCGCCCACGCACCCGGTACCGGCACTCCCGAGGCCGGTGGCATCACCAGCCGCGAGCTCCTGGAAATCATCCGGGGCTTCCGCGGCATGAACCTCGTGGGCGCGGACATCGTAGAAGTTGCCCCGGCGTACGACCACGCAGAAATCACCGGTGTGGCAGGCAGCCACGTCGCCTACGAGCTGGTGACCCTCATGGCGGACAACGCCGTGGAAGGTGACCGCCAAGGTGCCCCGAACGGCTACGCGCAGCAGGCGCTCGGCGCCCGCATCGCCGAGCTCGCGCAGGCAACAGGCGCAACGGGAGACCAGCGATGATCGATTTCGATCCCGGTACGGCCGCTCCCACAAAAGGGACCAATCAGCGCAACGGCGGGGACCTCGTCGTCGAGACCCTCGAAGCGCTGGGCGCGAAGACCGTTTTCGGTATCCCGGGCCAGCACGCGCTGGGTCTTTTTGACGCGATGGGCCGCGGCAACCTGCACTTCGTTTCCTCCCGCGTGGAGAACAACTCGGCGTTCGCAGCGGACGGGTACTCCCGCGCCACCGGCGAAGTGGGTGTGCTGTTCCTCTCCACCGGTCCCGGCGCGCTGACCTCCCTCGCCGGACTGCAGGAAGCTTACGCCACGGGTGTTCCCATGGTGGTGGTGGCCAGCCAGATCCCGCTCGATGGCCTGGGCGCTCGCCGTAAGGGCATGCTGCACCAGCTCGATGACCAGAAGGCTTCTGCCGCGAACGTCACCAAGAGCCAGCGGCTGATCCAGCACGCCTCCGGCATCCCGTCGGCCATCCAGGATGCCTGGACCGAAGCGATTTCCTCGCCGCAAGGCCCGGTGTGGATCGAAATCCCGCAGAACGTCCTGCTGGATCCGATCATGGTCCCGCCGGTGGAGGATGCCCTTGCCGAAGCGTTCGATAACCCGCCGCGCGTCGAGCTGATCCGCGAGGCCGTGAAGTGGCTTTCGACGGCGGAACGTCCGGCGATCATCGCCGGCGGCGGTACGCGCCGTGGCCGGGCTGAGAAGTCGTTGCTCTCGATTGCTGAGCAGCTCCGCGCACCGGTCATCTGCACTCCGGGTGGCAACGGTGCGTTTCCGTGGACCCACGAGCTGTCCTTGCAGTCGTGGATCGAGGACCGGTACATGACCGATGTCCTGGAAGACGCAGACGTGTTGATCGTGATCGGCTCGTCCCTGGGTGAAGTGACCTCGAACTACTTCACGTTCGAACCCCGCGGCCGCATCATCCAGATCGACGCCGAACCCCGGGTCCTCGAATCGAACCGGCCAGGTTTGGGCATCCGCGCAGACGCCGGCCAGGCACTCGCAGCCTTGGACGAAGCCCTCGCAGCAGCCGGTGCCGCGGACGCAACAAAGCGTGACTGGCACGGCACCAGCCCGGAGGACGTGGTCAAGGAGTCCCTGGCCAAGGTCAAGGCTCGTCTTGAATCACAGGACCTGGCCAAAGAGCTGAAGTTCATGGCAGACATCCGCGAGGCCGTCCCGGCCGACATGCAAACCTTCTGGGACATGACCATCTCCGCGTACTGGGGCTGGAGCTGCTGGGACGCCCGCCAGGGCCAGTTCCACTCCGCCCAAGGCGCAGGCGGCCTCGGCTACGGCTTCCCGGCAGCAATCGGCGGAGCCGTGGGCTTGGAAACCACAGGTAAGCCCAGTCGAGTGCTGGCTGTGTCCGGTGATGGTTCCTCCATGTACTCCATCTCCGAACTCGCCACCGCCAAGCAGCACAACGTCCCGGTCACTTGGCTGATCGTGGACGACGGCGGCTATGGCATCCTCCGCGAATACATGGTGGGCGCCTTCGGCCAGGCCACCGCAACGGAGCTCGCCCGCCCGGACTTCGTCAAGCTTTCCGAGTCCTTCGGCGTCCCGGCCCGGCGAGTGGCCCCCGAGGAAGTGGGGGACGCGCTCAAGGCGTCCTTCGAAGCGGACGGACCCAACGTCGTCGTGGTTGAAACGCTTTTGAAGATGTTCGGCCCCACGCATCTGGACTAGCAGCCACAACTAAACACCACCTTGAACAGCCTCCGCACGGTCATCCGTGCGGGGGCTGTTTGCGTTGCGAGGCCTACTCTGCGCCTCATACCCGGGAAATTGAACGCAGAGCGGGCCCCGCAACGGACACTTTCCGCATCTTTAGTTTCCCAAAGCAATCAATCTGGGTTATAGTTGCTTTAGGCAAACAAAAAGAGGGGTGTTTTCCATGTCCGTCGGTTCTGCCACAGCAACCGATCTTGTGCATCAAATCTTCGACCTCCAGCGCACGCTGCGCTGCGTGGTGACCGCCCACATGGCCCGCGTTCCCGACGTCGGAATGGCTGTGCAGGGAGTGATGCGTTTCATCGGCGAGGGGGAGACCCGCGCAACGCAACTGGCCACGAGGCTAGGTGTCAGCGCGCCGGTCCTCAGCCGGCACATCACCGAACTCGAGGAACTTGGCTTTGTTATCAGGCGCCCCGATCCCGCAGACGGTAGGGCGCAGCTTCTGGCACTGACGGAAAGCGGCGCGGCGAAACTGCGTGAATTCGAAGAACAACGCAGCGTGAGACTGCGCGATTACCTGGCGGATTGGAGCGAGGCTGACGCCCTCGAGGCCTCCCAGGTCATCAACAAACTCACCATGTCCCTCAAGGACTCAATCCGGGCAACGGCGGCCGGCTCCATCACAACAAACCAGACAGCTTAGGAGCCCACGCATGGCTACACCAGCAGTACAAAACTCCAAGGCGGTGGACGCCTCAGTTAACAGGGCGGCCGCGCCCATGACCCACCGACAGATCATGGAAGCACTCACAGGCCTCCTTGCGGCGTTCTTCACGGCGATCCTCAGCAGCACCATCGTCGCCAACGCCCTGCCCACCATCATGTCCGAGCTCAAGGGCACCCAGACCGACTTCGCCTGGGTCATCACGGCTGCGCTGCTCGCCAACGCTGCCACCACGCCCATCTGGGGCAAGCTCGCGGACCTCTTCGACAAGAAGCTCCTGGTCCAGCTGAGCATCATCATCTTCGTGGCCGGCTCAGTCATGGCGGGCCTGTCCGAGACCATTCCCCTGCTGCTGACCGCCCGTGTCATCCAGGGCGTTGCCATGGGTGGACTCACCGCCCTGGCCCAGGCCATCATCGGTTCCATGATTCCGCCGCGGGATCGCGGAAAATACTCCGGCTACATGGGCGCCGTCATGGCCGTAGGCACTGCCGGCGGACCGCTGCTGGGCGGCTTCATCGTTGACAGCCCGCTTGGCTGGCGCTGGACGTTCTTCGTCTGCGTGCCGCTGGCCGTCGTCGCGCTCATCCTGCTCCAGGTGACGCTGAAGATCGAGCACATCAAGCGCCCGGCCAAGATCGACTGGCTGGGTTCGATCCTGCTGACCTCCGGCGTCAGCCTGCTCCTGATCTGGGTTTCCTTCGCCGGCAACCCGGACTACTACGACTGGTTCTCCTGGCAGTCGGCCCTGATGGTGGGAGGCGGTGTTGCACTGCTGGCGCTTTTGGTGCTGGTGGAAACCAAGGTTCCCGAGCCCATCATCCCGTTGAAGATCATCTCCGAGCGCACCACGGCCTTGGCCATTGTTGCCTCGGTTGCCGTGGGCATCGCCATGTTCGGTTCCTCGACGTTCCTGGGTCAATACTTCCAGGTTGCCCGCGGCGCCACGCCTACTGAAGCGGGCCTGCTGACGCTGCCGATGATCGCCGGAAACCTGATTGGCTCGGTCGCTTCCGGTATCCTGATCAGCCGCTTCGGCAAGTGGAAGAGGTTCCTCATTGCAGGTTCCGTCCTCCTTATTGGCGGCCTCGCATTTGCCGGAACCATGGACCACACCACGGAACTGTGGATTGTGGCCATCTACACAGGCGTCTTCGGCTTGGGCTTGGGCATGCTGATGCAGAACCTGGTGCTGGCCGTGCAAAACACCGTCCAGGCCAAGGACATCGGAACAGCCAGTGCTTCAGTAGCGTTCTTCCGCTCGGTAGGCGGCGCGATCGGCGTATCCGTCCTCGGTGCCATCATGTCCAACCACGTCAAGGACCTCGCCGTTGAAGGCATGGCAGCTGCCGGCATTCCGGCTCAGGGCGGCGCGTCCGGTGCCAGCATGGACCTGGCCGATATGCCCGCACCCATCGCCGAGATCATGCGTGCTGCGTATGGCGATGCCACGGCGCAGATCTTCCTGATTTCCGCGATTATCAGCGTGGTTGCCCTCCTGGCCGTCCTGTTCATCAAGGAACGTCCTCTGCGCCGCACCGTGGATGCAGCTCCCGAGAAGGAACTCATTGCCACAGCATCGGGCGACGCCGGAATGTCCTTGGACACCGCGTCCATGGACGCGATCAAGGCAAACGATTCGAAGTCGGACGACGACGACGCCCGCTCCTTGGGTGCCGGCGGTACCGTTTCCGGGAGCGGACGTCAGGCTCCGAAGCAGGATTCCGGCGCGGACCTCGATCTTGAATTCGCCCGTATCCTGACGCAGGAGCGCCCACAAGCCATGGCTGATGGGAGAAACGTGACCGATGTAAAGGAAGTACAGGAACAACTGTCCCGTACTCAGTGCGTCCTGGCCGAACAGCAACTCCAGCTCAGCCGGGCCAACGTGGAACTGCAGGCGAGGTTGCGTGAGCAGCAGGCCATCGCCGAGCAGCAAGCCGCCACCGCCGAAGAGCTCGCAGCGATCCGCAAGGAACTGAAGCGGGAACGCAGGCAGCAGGAACGGATGGCGTTGCTGCTCCTGCAAGGCGCGGAGGCGCGTTCGGACCACGGAAAGCACGCAGGCTGATTCCTCCGATTGCCACCCTTGTTCGGCATTCCTGGCGCACTACGCGGTGAGTAACGAAGGAGTGCGGGACTGAAGGCGCCGGCTGGGCAACCAGCCGGCGCTTTTTGCTTGCCGCGACATCCCATGCTGCGCCTGCGGGATCACCGGCGACACGCCAAATACTCCGCTGGGATGATCTTTTCCGGAAGTTGTTTCGCGCGGGCAACGGATTTCGTAGAGTAGGGAGGCTAATACTGTCAGCCCTTGCTGCGACACTTCTCTTACCTCATTCGCGCACTTTTTCTAAGGACCCGTGGGCATGCTTGTCACCCTTATACGGCGCTACTCCAAGCCGTATTTGCCGCAGATTGTGGCCGTGCTGATCTTTCAGCTGGCGTCCACCATCGCCACGCTCTACCTCCCCAGCCTCAACGCCAGGATCATCGACGAGGGAGTTTCCCGCGGCGACACCGACTTCATCTGGCAGACGGGCGCGCTCATGCTTGCCGTTGCCCTTGGACAGGTTGTCAGTGCCATCGTCGCGGTGTACTTTGGCTCGCGCGTTGCCATGGCCATCGGCCGGGACCTTCGCCGCAGCGTATACCGCCAAGTCAGCAGCTTCTCCGCCCAGGACGTCAACAAGTTCGGTGCTCCCACACTGATAACCCGTGGCACCAACGATGTCCAGCAAGTTCAAATGCTGGTCCTCATGGGCCTGAACTTCATGGTGTCCACGCCCATCATGTGCGTCGGCGGCATCATCATGGCCCTCCGTGAGGACCTCAACCTTTCCTGGCTCGTATGGGTCTCCGTGCCCGTCCTGGTGGCGGTTGTGGGCTACCTCGTAGTCCGTCTCATGCCGCTCTTCCGCTCCATGCAGACCAAGATCGACGCCATCAACGGTGTGCTCCGCGAGCAAATCATCGGCATCCGCGTGGTCCGCGCCTTTGTCCGTGAACCCCACGAGGCCAAGCGCTTCGGCAACGCCAATGACGACCTCACTGCGGTGTCCGTCAAAATCGGCAACCTGTTCGTCCTGATGTTCCCGGCGATCGGCATGATCCTGCACCTCTCGACGGCTGCGGTCCTGTGGTTCGGCGGCCAGCGCGTGGATTCCGGCGAGATGCAGGTGGGCGCACTGACAGCGTTCCTGCAGTACCTGCTGCAAATCCTGATGGCCGTCATGATGGGCACCTTTATGGCCATGATGATTCCCCGCGCCTCGGTCTGTGCAGACCGCATCGGCGAGGTCCTCGACGTCGAGCCTTCCATCCACAACCCCGGTTCCCCGGTGGTGCCGGCGGAGAAGAAGGGACGCGTCGAGTTCCGGGACGTCACTTTCAAGTACCCCGGCGCCGAGGCTCCTGTCCTGAGCAATATCTCGTTCACTGCCGAGCCTGGCAAGACCCTGGCCATCATTGGCTCCACGGGCGCCGGTAAGACCACCCTGGTTTCGCTGCTGCCGCGGCTCTACGATGTCGCTTCCGGTGATGTCTTGCTCGACGGCGTCCCTGTCACGGACATGGATGCCTCGGAGATTACCAGCCGGGTGTCGGCCGTTCCGCAGAAGCCCTACCTGTTCTCCGGAACCATCGAGCACAACCTCCGCTTTGGAAAGCCCGATGCCACCGACGAGGAACTGTGGGAGGCGTTGGAAACCGCACAGGCCAAGGGCTTCGTGGAGGAAAAATCGTCAGGCCTGAACCGGCGCATTGCCCAAGGCGGAACCAACGTCTCCGGTGGACAACGCCAGAGGCTTTCCATTGCCCGTGCCTTGGTCACCAAACCCAACGTGTACTTATTTGACGATTCGTTCTCCGCCTTGGACGTCGCTACTGACGCCCGGCTCCGAAAGGCCCTGAAGGCCAAAACCCGGGATGCGACGGTCATCATTGTGGCCCAGCGCGTCTCCACCATCGCGGATGCGGACGAGATCCTGGTGCTGGACAACGGCCGCATTGTTGACCGCGGAACCCACGATGAACTCCTGGAGACGTCACCGACGTACCAGGAAATCGTTGAATCCCAGCTGAGCGTGGAGGAAGTGGCATGAGCGAGCAGAACCAGCAGAAAAAGCGTGGCTGGGCTGCCAAGGCCGAGGCCGCCAAGGATGCCAAGGCAACAGCCGAGGCAGAGGTGGCAACAACAGTGCTTGACGACGACGACTTCGTCGAGGAGGAGTACGTTCCCTCTGAGGCTGACGGTGGCATGTTCGGCGATGTGCCGGCTAAGAAAGCCAAGGCGTTCTGGCCCTCAGCCAAGCGCCTTATGGGCCTGCTGAAGCCTGAGAGCGTCGGCGTGTACATCGTGATCGGCCTCGTGGTGGTCTCGGTTGTCCTCAACGTCATTGCCCCCAAGGTCCTGGGCAACGCCATGGACGTCATCTTCGGTGGTGTGGTGGGCAAGCAGATCCCTGAAGGGGTCTCCCAGGAGCAGTTCGTTGAGCTGATGCGCCAGCAGGGGCAGGGCAACTTCGCGGACATGGTCTCCAAGATGGAACTGACCAACGGGATTGACTTCCCCAAGCTGACGTTCCTGATTTCGATCGTGCTGCTGATGTACTTCGTAGCCAATATCTTCCTCTGGGCCCAAGGCTGGTTGCTGAACCGGATCGTCATGCGGGTCATCAAGCAGCTCCGCAATGACGTTCAGAAGAAGCTGAACCGGCTTCCGCTGAACTACTTCGACACCCGCCAGCGCGGCGATATCCTCTCCCGTGTCACCAACGACGTCGACAACGTCCAGCAGGGCCTGCAGCAGGCCTTCGCGCAGCTGGTCAGCTCCGTGCTGACCGTCCTGGGCATCACCGTCATGATGTTCATCGTGTCCTGGGAGCTGGCATTGATCGCCCTGATCGCGTTGCCGCTGTCCGGCATTGTGGCTGGCGTGATCGGTGCCCGGAGCCAGAAGCTCTTCGCGGCACAGTGGAAGAACACCGGCGCGCTCAATGGCCAGATCGAGGAATCGTTCTCCGGCCATGACCTTGTGAAGGTGTTCGGCCGCGACGCCGACATGCTGGACCGCTTTGACGAGAAGAACGAGGAGCTCTACAAGGCATCCTTCGGTGCGCAGTTCGTGTCGGGCGTTATTTTCCCCGCCATGAACTTTGTGTCCTACTTGTCCTACGTAGGCATCGCCGTGGTGGGTGGCCTTCGGGTAGCTTCCGGCTCCATGAGCCTGGGCGATGCCACGGCCTTCATCCAGTACTCGCGTGAGTTCACCCAGCCGCTGGGCCAGATTGCCGGTATGGCGAACATGCTCCAGTCCGGCGTGGCATCAGCTGAACGCGTCTTCGAGTTCCTTGATGCCGAGGAAGAGATTGAGGAGAGCGGCACCCGCCACCTGCCCTCCAAGACCGATGGCCACGTTGAGTTCGAGCACGTCTCCTTCAGCTATGTGGAGGACAAACCGCTCATCGAGGACTTGTCATTCGCGGCTGAACCCGGCCACACGGTTGCGATTGTTGGCCCCACAGGTGCCGGCAAAACCACCTTGGTGAACCTCGTGATGCGCTTCTACGAGCTCAACGCGGGCCGGATCACCCTGGACGGCGTGGACATCAAGGACCTCACCCGTTCCGAACTCCGGTCCAAGGTGGGCATGGTGTTGCAGGACGCCTGGCTCTTCGGCGGGACCATCTACGACAACATCAAGTACGGCAACCTGGACGCCACTGAGGACCAGATCATGGAGGCGGCCAAGGCCACCTACGTGGACCGGTTCGTCCGTGCGCTGCCTGACGGCTACCAGACGATCATTGATGAGGAAGGCAACAACGTCAGTGCCGGTGAGAAGCAGCTCATCACCATCGCGCGTGCCTTCGTCTCTGATCCGTCGCTGCTGATCCTGGATGAGGCCACGAGCTCCGTGGACACCCGTACGGAACTGCTGCTGCAGAAGGCCATGGCCGCCCTCCGCACGGACCGGACCAGCTTCGTGATCGCACACCGCCTTTCCACCATCCGGGATGCCGATACCATCCTGGTGATGGAGAACGGCAAGATCGTGGAGCAGGGCAACCACACCCAACTGCTCGCCCTCCAAGGCGCGTACTACCGCTTGTACATGTCCCAGTTCGCGGGTGAGGAAGAAGCCGCAGTTGACGATTCGACGGCGGTGCACAGCTGAGCGCGGAAGAACTGAGGGATTCCATGACACCCCGGCGCTTGGAGGTTCTTGTACCCATGCGCTGGGGTGACATGGATGCCTACGGCCATATCAACAACGTGCAGATTGTCCGCATGTTGGAAGAAGCCCGTATTGCGGCCTTCGGGCCACCCCGCGGAGCCGGCCTCCCCGGCGTCGAACCCCCGGCCGCCCTGTTCAACGACGTCGAAGAGGGCACCATGACCCTCGTCGTGGAACACAAGGTCCGGTACGTTCGGACACTGGACTACCGCAACATCCCTGCTGTGGTGGAGATCTGGGTGGGTGCCATCAAGGGCGCCAGCTTTGATCTCCACTACGTCATCAAGGATCCAGTTACCCGGGAAGATTGCGTCAAGGCCACCACCCACTTGGCATTCGTAGCCGAGGCCACGGGGCGGGTCCTCAGGCTCACTCCGGGGCAAAGGGAAAAGCTCGGGCGCTACCAAGCCTGACGAGTTTTTGTACAGTTGATGCCCTTAAGGAGCCTCCTTAGGGGCATTACCTGTACAAAAACTCCGCGTAGAGTTTCAGCATGAAACTTGAAATTGCCGTGGTCAGTGCTGTCGGCGCAGGTGCCGCCGCCTCCGAGGGGGCACATCGCGTTGAACTGTGCAGCAGCCTGGAACTTGGCGGCATCACGCCAAGCCAGGGGCTCATGGAGGCGTGCATGGAGCACGTCGATGGCCGCTTGGAAATCCATCCCTTGATACGTCCCAGGCCCGGTGATTTCCGATTCTCGGCATCCGACGTGGACACCATGGTGCACGAGATCCGACACCTACTGGCCCAGGGGGCGCACGGCGTGGTGGTGGGAGCGCTGACTCCAGCTGGAGATGTGGATGTTCATGCGGTCCAACGTCTGGTGGATGCCGCCAAAGCAGCCAACGCCGAAGCCCAGGTAACCTTTCATCGCGCGATCGACCAATCCAGGGATCCTTTCGCTGCGCTGGATCAATTGCTTACCCTCGGCTTTACCCGTGTCCTTACCTCCGGCCATGAGCCCACGGCAGGGGCCGGACTGCAGACCCTGACCGCCATGGTGGAAAGGGCCGGCGACGCCTTGGAGATCATGGCCGGTGGGGGACTGTCCCTGGAGGACATCCCGGCCATGCACTCTGCAGGATTGTCAGCCGTTCACTTGTCCGCCAAGAAAACAGTCTCCACCCTTGGGGACGGTGCCATTTCCCTGGGCGCACAGGATGGCGCAGACCCCACGGCGTATACGGTCACCGACCGCGAGGTGGTCCGTGCAGCCAAAGCGAAGGTGAACGCGCTCACTCTGAGCGCCTCTGAATAATCTGAGCGCCTCTGGATAACTTCTGGAGTCCAGTCCTCCAGCACAAGTTTCCCAGTAAGTACGCATCGCAATAACCCTTTACCACCTTGAGGAATGCCGCGATGATGTAAGGATTCACCAACTCGGTGAACAAGCCCCGAAGCCACCTTCAGGAGTACCAGCGATGCCGCTGCCCGCGCCGGTTCCACCGGCTGTCACATCCCCTCCGCCAATCACCCAAAGCAGCAGGACAACAGGCCATCCGGAGGTGGAATGTGGAGTCGGCAGCTGGGACGAGCTGCTCTACGGAAACCACCGGTTTGTGGTTGATGTGGCAGGCCCGGGGCAGCACAGTAGTGGTGGCAAGACGGCGCACCGGATAAATCTCCCCTGGCGTCGGCAGGACCAGGACCCGGCGTCGGTGGATGTCGTGATCGTCTCGGAAAAGACCGGTACCCGCGTCCGGAATGTGATGGTGGAAGAGGCAAACCGCGAGGCCGGAAGCATCGTTTTTGAGCCCATTGATGGCCCGGGCACCTACTTCGTCTACTACTTGCCATATGCCATGGTGGGTAAACCCCACTATCCCCAGGCTCAGTACCTCCCACATCGCCCCTCAGCAGAACCCGGGTGGGTTGCCGGCGTCGAGCGTTCAGCGTGGGTGCCTGCAAAGAGCGTGCTGCCCCAGGCGACGGTGGTCCGCTATGAAGCCGCGAGCCAGCGCGACTCGTTTGCGCCGATGAACTTCACGGCCCGCGCGGACGAGCTGGACGAACTCCACAGCAGGCACGCCGGCCAGGCTTTCCTGCTCTTTCCCGAGGACCGGCTGAACCCCGTGTCCATGCAGCGGGACCTGCCGGCACATTGGGCCATCAACGGCCCCTCGGACACGTTCGCCGTTACAGCCGAACCGGGGGAGGACTACGTGGTCCAAGTGGGCCTCTACGCGTTGGAGGATTTACACGGCGTGACCGTCGACGTGATCCCGCGGGCTGGTGGGCATTGCCTCAACACCGACGGCGAGGATCGTCACGGCAAACCATGGCGTAGGAAGCTGAATGTTCCGGCAGGAACGGTGCAGGCGCTGTACGTGATTCTTCCGGTCCCTCAGGAAAGTGCCGGAACCACCATCACGGCAACCATAGCGGTCATTGCCTCCGGCCAAGCGACCCAGGAGGTTGAGGTGAGGCTGGACGTGGCGGACGAAAGCGACGCGGACCC
>NZ_JABMCX010000150.1 GCF_013179505.1 Paenarthrobacter sp. CM16
GAGGCCACCGTGGGATGCGCCTTGGTCAGCGGCCCGAAGTGCGAGGCGAACTTTACCTGGGCCTCGTCACTGAAGATGTTGGCTTCGCGGAACACCAACGCTTTGTGCTCGTTGAGCGCTGCCCGGATCTGCGCCACAGTTTCTTCGCTCAGGTCTCCGCTGATATCCAGCCCGCGGATTTCGGCGCCGATACGGGAGCCCAGCTTGGCGAACCCGAGTTTGGTTTCGGTAATGACGGTCATGATGTGTTCCTTACTTGTTGTGATGGTTGCGGCAGGTGCCGCGGGTTGGTTCCGGGAAGCGGGTTGGTTCCAGGAGGATGGTGGTTCCGGGAAGCTGGTTGGTACTAGGCAGCGGCACCTACGGCGGTCCGCCAGCGGGAGAAGTGCCGTTCAAGGGCCACCAGCAGGAAGTTCACGCCGAGGCCCAGCAAGGACACCGTGAGGATGCCCGCATACATATCCGGGATCAGGAAGCTGCTTTGGGCGTTCACGATCAGATAACCCAGCCCGGCTTTGGCTCCGACCATTTCCGCGGCGATCAGCACCAGGATGGACGCCGTGCCGGCCATACGGATGCCAGTGAAAATCGTGGGAACCGCGGATGGCAGGATGACCTTCTGGAACAGGCGGAAGCTGTTGAGCCCCAAAGAACGTGCTGCCCGGATCAGGAGCGGGTCCACGGTCTTCACCCCGGCAATGGTGTTCAGGAGCACCGGGAAGAACGCGGCGTAGGCCACGATGCTGATTTTCGATTCCTCGCCGATGCCCAGCAGCAGCGTGAACACCGGAAGCAAAGCCAGCGCAGCAGTGTTGCGGAACAGCTCCAGCAGGGGGTTCAGGACCGAGTTCAGCCGCCCGTACCAGGCAATGAGCAAACCCAGCGAGACTCCGGCCACCAGTGCTGCCCCGAAGCCTGCCACAGAACGGGTGAGGCTGGCCGCGATGTGCCCTTGGATGGTGCCTGCTTCGAAGAGCTTGCCCCATGCAAGGAGCACTTCGTGGAGTGGCGGCAGGAACACGCGGGTGGAGGGGCTCGCCAAGTACGTCGGGCCCAGCTCCCACAGCGCCAGGAAAGCCAGGACGGCTGTGGACTTCCAGAGGACGGAACCGGCAGCGGAGGCCACCCGCCGCAGTCTGCCGCGCACCGGCGTCGTGCGTTCCGCCGCATCCTGAGGTGAACGTTCGACGACGACCGTTGGGTCAGCTGCGGCGCCCGCCTTGGGAGCGGCTTCTGTTTCAATGAGCGTGGTGGTCATCAGGCCGCGCTCCTTTCGATAGTGGTTGCGGGTTCGTCCGGTGCGCTGCCGTCCGGCAGGATCTTGCGGTGGCCCGCGTCCTGGGCGCGGCGGACTTCGTCATGAAGGAGAGTCCAGACCTGATGGCGGTGCTCAACGAAAGCAGGGTTGGAACGGATGTCCTCATCGCTTTCACGGCCCGGAATGGTGATGTCCACGATTTCCTTGAGCCGGCCCGGCCGGGCACTGAGCACAGCAACGCGCTCGCCGAGGTAAACAGCCTCGTCAATGCCGTGCGTGATGAACACAATGGTCTTGCCCGTGGCTTTCCAAATCCTGAGGAGCTCATCCTGCAACTGCTCGCGGGTCTGGGCATCCAAGGCAGCGAAGGGTTCGTCCATCAGCAACACGTCCGGCTCGTAGGCCAGGCTGCGGGCGATGGCCACGCGCTGCTTCATGCCGCCGGAGAGTTCGTGTGGGTAACGGTCTTCGAAACCTGCCAGCCCCACGAGCGCCAGGTATTCGCTGGCTTTGGCAGCCCGTTGGCGCCGGTTGAGCTTGGTGCCGTCCGGACCCGCGCCTTCGAGCCCGATCGAGACGTTGGCTGAGGCCGTCCGCCAAGGGAACAATGCGTATTGCTGGAAGACGACGGCCCTGTCCTTGCCCGGCCCGGTGACAGGCTTGCCATCGACCAGTACCTCACCGGAGGTCGGCGTTGAGAGGCCAGCCAGCAGGTCCAAAAGCGTGGTCTTGCCTGATCCGCTGGGCCCCACCAAGGTGAGGAATTCGCCGTCGCGGACGTCCAGGCTGAGGGAGTCGATGGCGGTGAGCCGGGTGGCGCTGGTGGTCTTCGTGGCCCGGACCGTGAATTCCTTGGTGACGTTCCGGAGGCTGATTTTCGCAGTCATGACTATCCCTTCTTCGAGGCGAGATCGTTGAACTCGTTCGTGTAGTACTTGGAGGGCGTGAGCTTGTCCTTCACAATTCCCGAGGCGTTCAGCCACGCCTCCCAGCGGGTGAAGTCCTCGTCCTTGATCACGCCCGCTTCCGGGACGCCGGGGCTCTTCCAGAACTTCAGGTTGGCCGTGCTTTCATTGCGGCCGCGGCTCTCGATGATCTTGGCAAAGCGGGCAATGACCTCCTCCCGGGGCGTCTCTGCGGCCCACTTGATCGCTTTGGCAACTCCGGTGGTGAACGTCCGGGTGGTGGTGGGGTTCTTCTCGATGAAGTCGCTGCGGAGCACAATCTGGCCGCCGGCGAAGGTGCCGAACAGCTCCACGTCACTGAAAAGGGAACGCAGGCCGCCGGCTTCGATGGCCCTGTCCTGCAGCACGCCGCCCAGCGTTCCGGCGTCCACCTGGCCGCGGCGGATCGCTTCCTCGGTATCGTTCGGCGCCAGGGGGACCAGCTGTACCTGCTTGATCTCGTCCTGGCTCAGGCCGTTCTTGGTCAGCCAGGTGTTGATGACCGCTTCATGGTGTGCGCCCAAGGTGTTGACGGCGATCTTCTTGCCGATCAGGTCCCGGGGCTCCTTGATGGTGCTGTCGGCCTTCACGTAATACCCGCTGAAGGTTTTCTCGTCCGAGCCGTAGTAGTTGGTGACAGCCCTGACGGGGGCTCCGGCCTCGATGAGTTTCACCACCGCCCCTGAGAAGGCGCCGCCAACGTCGGTCTGGTTGGTGGCTGCGGATTGGATGTCTTGCGGTCCACTGGTGGTGTTGCCTACCCAGTTCAGTTTCAGGTCGCCCAGGTATCCGAGGTCCGCGGCAAGTTCGGGGAACGTCACGTTGTTGGCTGATCCCTGGTAGCGAAGTTCCTTCACTTCGTTTCCGGCCTGGCCGGTTTGTCCGGCTTCGGCTGCACCGCCGCAGCCGGACACCGTCAGCGCTAGTACGACGGCGGCCGCGACGCTCAGCAGGGGCAGATGCAGTTTCATGGGAGCTACTTTCGATGGATTGCAGGGTGTTGGGTGGCCGGCTTATGTGGAACGTGTGCAACGGCTTGGGAACGATGAAAGCCCATGGTGGTGCTGTGTGGGAAGTGCCCGGGTAACGGCCGGAAACGCTGCGAAACAGCCCGAAACAGGGCGAAATCCTGGGCCTTCCCTGGCAACCGGAGGACACAAAGACGCTGCGTTGAGTTCCATGAACAACAGCTACGCGTCAGCTGCACGTGACTGGCGCGGACCGTCGTCGGGCCTTCATACTGAGGGACCCCACAGTCATATGGGGTTTAGTTCGTATTGATCCTCACAACCGGGCGCATTTCTTCGCCCTGCGAGCCGCCGGGCGGATACGGTAGATACATGACGTCTAGCATCGCCGCCGAGTCCATTCGGCCCACCCGCAACATTCCCGCCGACATCGCCCGTTCGTGGCTCCTTGTGAACGCCATGAAAACGGAGCTCTTTGATGAATCCGCGGGTTCACGTGCAGACGCCATCATCCTTGACATCGAAGACGCCGTTGACCCTTCGCAAAAGGATGCAGCCCGCGAAAACGTCGTGAACTGGCTGACCGCCGGTGGACAGGCATGGGTCCGCATTAATGACGCCACAAGCCCGTTCTGGGCCGACGACCTCGCCGGCCTCCGCGGTACCCCGGGCTTGCTCGGCGTGATGCTGGCCAAAACCGAATCCGCAGACCAGGTCACTGAGTCCTACCACCGCATGGACGGCAAGACTCCCGTGATCGCCCTGGTTGAGTCCGCCCTCGGCATCGAGGAAGCCAACCACATTGCCCGCGCCCAGGGTGCGTTCCGCCTCGCTTTCGGCTCCGGCGACTTCCGCCGCGACACCGGCATGGCAGCAACACCGGAAGCCATGGCCTACCCCCGGGCCAAACTGGTGGTCGCCAGCCGTGTCGGTAACCTGCCGGGCCCCATCGATGGCCCCACCGTCGGTACCAACCACCCCATCCTGCGTGAGCAGACGGGCATCACGGTGACCATGGGCATGACCGGCAAGCTCTGCCTGGCCATAGACCAGACCACCGTGATCAACGAGGTCATCAGCCCCACGCCGTCGGATGTTGCCTGGGCCACGGACTTCATGAACGACTTCGAGGCCAACGGCCGGGTCATCCGCGACGGCTCCGACCTCCCGCGTTTGGGCCGCGCCGAGAAGATCATGAAGCTTGCAGTGGCTTTCGGAGTCCAGCCTTCCCTGTAGGCATGCTGGTTCACGGAGTCGTTTGGGACTCTTCGTCCCCTTCCCTGCGTATGTTCACACCGGACGCGGGGTTCACTGATATTGCGTTGGCCCGGGGCTCAGCCCTGGGCCTGCGCGTTGCCCCGGGCTTGTGGTGCCTTGGACACACTAAAGTCCACGGGCCGGGGGATCGCACGCACGTTCCTTGCCGCGGTAGTTCCCCAGCAGAACGTGGGAAACAATGCGGGGCCTGTTTTGCCCGGGACGACTCCCGGCTGATGCACGATTTCCACCGTGGCACCTCCGTTCCCGCCGGGCTCCGTGCGTACCTCATGCAGCCGCACTGGCTCTACGTCGCCACCTTCGCCAACGGTGCCACCAAGGTAGGCACGGCCTCCGCGCCGCGAAAGTGGAACCGGCTTGCTGAGCAGGGCGCCGTGCACGCTTCCTATGTGGCCCACGCCGAGGACGGCCGGGTAGTCCGCGTCCTCGAGGACATGGTCACCCGCGAGCTCGGCCTCGTCCAACAAGTCCGTTCTGCCTCCAAAGTGGCAGGCCTGGTGGAGCCGCGTGCCGGCGTCGAGCTTTTGGCATTGAACCGGCAGCATGCCGGCCGGGTGCGCGAGTTGCTAGGCGGCCTGGCCATGACCGGTTATGCCGTTGTGGAGGAAGAGTGGGAGCGGCCTGAGTTGGCAGACCTGCTCTGCACCGCCGGTGCCGGTGGCCGCCATCCTTACCCGGCAACCTTCGACGCCGGCGGGCATGGCCTGCGCGTCCACGCCCTGTCCGGCGCCATCGCCCTGGCCGGTCTTCCCGACGCCTCGGGTAACGAAATCGAGGGCAGCTTCGTGGCGGACCTGGGCGCGCTGAAGGGCAGGAAGATCGAGTTCGGACCGCACCTGACGGAAATCCCGGCGCTGCAGGACTCCTTGTTCTAGTTCCTCCGCCGAGGGGCGACGTCTCTCTCCGCCGAGGGGCGACATCTCTCTCCGCCGAGGGGCGACGTCTCGGGAGTATGAGCCCATCTTTCCCTTGAGAGCCAACCCCTCGGCAACGCACGCTGATGCACCAGTAGACTTGGACGGTGCTAGACGAATTCTGGGCCAACGCCTCCACTGCTTACAAAGTCCTGGTGTTCAGCGCCATGGGGCTGATCGCTGTCGGACTCATCTTGTCCATTGTCGGGAACACCTCCGGGAACCAAGGCCTTGCGATGGCTTCGCTGCCGATCATCGGCGTGGGCCTGCTCCTGCACGTGGGCGGACTCGTGGTCCGGGGCCAGAAGATCCGCAAGGGCTACAAAAAGTAATCCATCACCGAACTTCGTGCTCCCGGATCAAGACGCTGCCCCCGGCCCCCGCAGCCCGATAGGGTTGGAGCATGAGTATCAATCCGGACCTGCAGGGCCGAAGCTACCCTGCCGCAGAGGTATACGACGTCGGTCGTGAAAAGATCCGCGAGTTCGCCAAGGCTGTGAAAGCCGGCAACCCCGCGCACTTCGATGTCGAGGCCGCCAAGGCCTTGGGCCACAGTGACCTCGTAGCCCCGCCAACGTTCGCCATCATCGTCGCCCAGCGTGCTGACGCCCAGCTGGTCCAGGACCCGGAGTCGGGCATCGATTTTTCCCGCGTGGTCCACGCCGACCAGCGGTTCACGCACCACCGCGCCATCGTTGCCGGTGACCAATTGGTCGCCGAGCTTCATGTGGACGGCGTACGTGCCATGGGCGGCGGAGCCATGATCACCACGCGCTCCGAGATTTCCACCGTGGCAGGCGAAAAGGTCGCAACCACCACCTCATCCATTCTGGTCCGCGGAGAGGGACAGTAACCATGAGCCCCACATTCGAAGAACTGACGGTCGGCCAGGAAATCGGCACCCGCAGCATTGACGTCACCCGCCAGGACCTGGTCAAATACGCAGGGGCTTCGGGCGACTTCAACCCGATCCACTGGAATGAGTCGTTCGCGACCTCCGTGGAACTGCCGGGTGTCATCGCCCACGGCATGTTCACCATGGGTGCCGCCGTGCAGTTGGTGAGTGACTGGGCAGGCGATCCCGCCGCCGTCGTCGACTATCAGACCCGCTTCACCAAGCCTGTCCTCGTCACCGATACCACCGGAACCGATCAGGCCGGCGCTGTCATCGACGTCACCGGTGTTGTAGGAGCGCTCGACGCCGACGCCCGCACCGCGCGTATTGACCTCACCGTCATGGCGGCCGGACAGAAAGTCCTCATGAAGTCCCAGGCGGTTGTGAAGGTCTCTTGAACCAATCGAACACCTCTCAACGGCGTGCCACCTTGACTGAAATGTCGCGGTGGCGCGCCGCTGTTCTTGCCTCTTACGCGGCCAGCGGCATCGCTTTCGCCACATGGGTATCCCGCCTGCCCGCCATCCGCGATGGATTGAACCTCACCCCGGGCGGCATCGGCTTGTTGCTCATGTGCATGACGGTGGCCTCGTTCATATCGATCTCCGCCTCCGGCCTCATCGTGCTGCGGCTCGGTCCCAAGCTGACCACGAGGATTGGCAGCTGCATGGTGGGTGCGGGCCTGGTCACGGTGGGTGTGGGCACCTCCATTGCGGCAAACTCCCTGGTGGTAGCGGCAGGCTTGGTGGTACTTGGCCTGGGTACAGCCAGTTGGAACACCGCCTCCAATGTGGAAGGGGCCTCACTCGAACGCGAGTTGGAGCGGCACATCATGCCGCACCTGCACGGCGCCTTCAGCCTTGGAACCGTAGCCGCTGCAGGGTTCGGTGCGTGGGCTGCTGCCATCCACATGCCGGTGTTCTGGCATTTCCTGATCTCCGGTGTTGTGGTGACATCGTCCGTTGTTACGGCCACGTTCTGGTTCCGTGCGGAGAAGACCGCCGCAGCTGCCACCTCTTCAACTGCCCAGAGCTATCGTTCGAAGGAGACGGATACCTTCCAGGATCCTTCCACCGGCCCCCTGCCCCTTATTACTCCCGAACCGGCTGTTACTCCCGAATCGGCGCACCCTCAACAGGGCACCGGCAATGCCGCCGCTCCGCTGGATAATAAACGTCTGGTGGCACTTGCCTGGCGTGACCGCCGGACTTTGCTGATCGGCGTCCTGGTCCTCGGCTTGGCACTGGCCGAAGGAGCCGCCGGTGACTGGGTGGCCCTGGCACTCGCGGACGGCTACGGGCAGAGCGACGCTGCAGGCGCTGTCGGCTACGGTCTTTTCGTCACGTTCATGACCATCGGGCGCTTCACCGGGACGGTCATCCTAGACCGTTTCGGCCGTGTGGTGGTGATGCGCTGGTGCTCGGCAACCGCCGTCGTGGGCCTCGCGCTCTTCGTTTTCGCTCCGGTTCCATGGCTCGCCTTCGTGGCTTTGGCGGTGTGGGGACTGGGCGCATCCCTCGGCTTCCCGGTGGGGATGTCCGCTGCGGCAGATGACCCCGTCCACGCCGCTGCCCGGGTATCGGTGGTCTCCACCATCGGCTACGGTGCCTTCTTGTGCGGACCTCCGCTCCTGGGGCTGTTGGCCGAACATTTCGGCATTCTGCATTCACTGCTGGCGCCCCTGGCACTTCTGGTTGTCAGCTTCTTCCTGGCGCCCTTGGCCGGCCAACAGGCGGCAAAGTCCGCTGAGGCCAACGAAGCCCGTTAGGCTTGATTGGTGACCCAAACGCTGCTTTCCGAACTGACCACTGCTGCCGTTGGCGGCCCCGCGGGCAACTATGTTGAGGCCCGCACCGAGGCTGAAATTATCGACGCCGTCCGGTCCGCCGACGCTGCAGGCCGGAAGCTCCTGATCATCGGGGGCGGCTCCAACCTCCTGATCTCGGACGACGGCTACCCCGGGACGGTCCTGAAGATCGCCTCCGAGGGATTCACGGTCAACTCCGAGGACAGCTGCGGAGGGGTCTCGGTGGTAGTACAGGCGGGCCACAACTGGGACGCCCTGGTGGAACACTCAGTGCTGCACGCGTGGTCCGGCCTCGAGGCATTGTCCGGAATCCCGGGTGCCACCGGTGCCACCCCTGTGCAGAATGTGGGAGCTTACGGGGCGGATGTTTCCCAGACCATCGCAGCCGTCCGAACATGGGACCGCCAACGCAATGCAGTGCAGACCTTCACCAACTCCGAGCTCAAGTTCGGATACCGCGACTCCATCCTGAAGCAGACCACCGTTGAGGGCTCGCCCCGTTACGTGGTGCTCACGGTGGAGTTCCAGTTGCCGCTGGGCCGGATGAGCGCCCCCATCCGGTATGCGGAGTTGGCAAGGGTCCTGGGCGTCGAGCCCGGCAAGCGCGCCTACTCCAACGATGTGCGACGTGAAGTACTCCGGCTCCGCGCGTCCAAGGGCATGGTCCTGGATCCAGCGGACCGGGATACCTATTCAACCGGCTCATTCTTCACCAACCCGATCGTGGAGGCAGGACTCGCGGCCAAGTTGCCGGAGAACGCACCCAAATATCCCGCCGGTGATGACGGACTGGTGAAGCTCTCCGCTGCCTGGCTGATCGATCAGGCCGGGTACGGCAAAGGTTTCGGCCTGGAAGAAAGCAGTATCTCCGGCGGACGGGCTTCCCTGTCCACCAAGCACACCCTCGCCATCACCAACAGGGGTTCAGCATCGGCTTCGGACATGGTGGCCATAGCGCGCGAGGTGCGGGACGGCGTCGTCGAGCGTTTTGGTATTGAACTGCACCCGGAACCGTTGCTGATCGGCGTTTCGCTCTAAAGCGCCGCCCGCGAGGGGTTGGATCTCGCGGGAATAGGGGGATCTTTCGGTCGAGATCCCGCCCCTCGGCGAAGTCGCAACGCGGCCAAAAGACGCCAAGCGCGCGACGCCGTCAGGCCTAGCGGGTCCGCCGCTCCGCAATCGGCAGGATCTTGTTGAGCAGCAGGAACGTGAGCCCGCAACTGACCGAGCCTAGAAGGAAGATCTGGCTGAAGGCGATGCTCTGCGGCGATGGTCCGCTGGGCATGAACAGGCCGGCAGCGGCGAAGCCCACCAAACCCAGGAGCATGACGATGGCCCCTACCAGGAAGCTGCGGACCTGCGCGGCGGCTGTCGGGTAGAACCATGGCTCGGGCGCTTGGTCATCACGGCTGGATACGGGTTGGCTGGCCGCGGCGGCGCCGATGAGAAGCGCGGCTGCGGCGGTCGCTACAAGGCTGGCTGTCTGGATGGCCCGCATTGAGGGGGACAGGCTGACACCCGTACCCACTGCAACGATCAGCCCGGCACCGAGTCCCACCAGCGCGCAGAACCAGCCGGCGGTAGCCAACCACCGGCTCATCGGCCGCACAAACGGGGCAAGATCTCCAAAAAGCATGAATTCATCCTAGGATCCCACGCTGGGTGAGGGCTGGGAGGCGCGGCAAGGTTCCCTGTGCATGCCGGCCCTTTTAGGATGAAGCATGGCCCTAGCCCACCAGAATCCCAGTCCACGCATCATGGGCCGTTTGCGGCTCGTCAGCCAGGGCCTGTTGGGCGGCGGCTTTCCCTCTGTTGCCGACGCGGTCCGTTGGATGACCGCGATGCAGGCCCAGGACCTTGGCCACGCGCTGTGGGCCGTGGGTCAGCGCGTCCCCGGCACGCGGGCCTCGGACGTCAGGGCTGCCCTGGACGCCGGGACTGTGGTCCGCTCCTGGCCCATGCGGGGGACGCTGCACCTGCTGGCCCCCGAGGACCTGCGCTGGATCCTGGACATCACCAGTGGCCGCCTCATGACCGCGGTTGCCGGACGGCACCGTGAACTCGGCATTACCCAGGACGACATCAGCCATTGCCGGGACATCGCCCACAAAACAACGGAGGGCCTCAAGGCATCCGAGGGCGCCCATGGTGCCACCCGGGAGCAGCTGTTCCAAGCCTTTGAAGAAGCAGGGCAGAGCACTACGGCACAGCGGGGCATCCACTTGCTGGGAAGTCTGTGCCAGCGTGCGTGGCTGGTTCAGGGGCCCATGGCCGCGCCTACCGGTAAAGCCGGCCTGCAGCAGCTGTTTGTGCCCTTTGAGGAATGGATACCCAATTCCCGGGTGCTTCAGCGGGAGGAGGGCATAGCAGAGCTGTTGTTCCGCTACCTCAGGAGCCACGGCCCCGCCACCATCAAGGACTTTGCATGGTGGAGTCAAGTCCCACTCACTGAGGCGCGTGCGGCGCTCAAGAGCCTGCACGGGCACTTGGTTGAGTTGCCGCTTCGCGGCACCAGCTATTGGATGTCGCCGGAGACTGCTGCAATGCTCGACGACGGCGTCCCCGGCTCACGCTCGCTGCTGGCTCTTCCGGGCTTCGATGAGTTCCTGCTCGGCTACCAGGACCGGAGCCTGGTGCTGGCCCCGGAATACGCCGAGCAGGTAGTGCCAGGCAAGAACGGCGTGTTCAAGCGCATCATTGTCTCAGGGGGAGAGGTGGTGGGAACGTGGGCCCGGACTGTGAACGGCAAATCCGTGGGTGTGCTCCCGGAACCGTTCGCGGGGCAGCTGGGAACGGCCGCCGGACGATCCTTTGAGGCACAAGGCAGGGCCTATGTGAAGTTCATGGCCGGCTGAGCAAATCCCCGCTGAGCAAGCCCCCGCTGAGCAAGCCCCCGCTGTACACGGCGCCGCTGACTAACCCCCGAACGTCGGAAACCCGCTGTTCTGTTGCGGACCAGCAACGGAACAGCGGGTTTCGACGTACCAGAGGGAACGTTCTAGAGCTTGCCCGTTGCAATGTTCAGCATGCGGCGCAGCGGCTCGGCTGCACCCCAGAGGAGCTGGTCGCCAACGGTGAAGGCGCTGATGTACTCCGGGCCCATTTCGAGCTTGCGGATACGGCCCACGGGAATGTCCAGGGTGCCGGAAGCTGCCACGGGGGTCAGGTCCGCCATGGAGGCTTCCTTGGTGTTGGGAACAACCTTGGCCCACTCGTTGTCCTTGGCCAGGAGGTTCTCGATTTCGGTGACTGACAAGTCTTCGCGCAGCTTGAGCGTGAGGGCCTGGGAGTGCGAACGCATGGCACCGATGCGGATGCACAGGCCGTCCATGGCGATGTGGTCCTTGCCGGCGGTTCCGTTTCCGGTGCCGAGGATCTTGTTGGTCTCCACCCCGGCCTTCCACTCCTCCTTGGACTGGCCGTTGCCGAGGTCGGCATCGATCCACGGAATGAGGGAGCCGGCCAGCGGCACGCCGAACTGGGTGGCGTCAACGCCGGTGCGCTGGGCCGCGAGGACCTTGTGGTCGATTTCGAGAATGGCCGAGGCAGGGTCTTCCAGTTCGCTGCTGACCTCGTTGTTGAGGGTGCCGAACTGGTTGAGGAGCTCGCGCATGTGCCGTGCGCCGCCGCCTGAAGCAGCCTGGTAGGTCATGGAGGTGCCCCATTCCACCAGGTTGTTCTTGAACAGGCCGCCGAGGCCCATGAGCATGCAGGAAACCGTACAGTTGCCGCCGATGAAGTCCTTCACGCCACCGGACAGTCCGG
>NZ_JABMCX010000151.1 GCF_013179505.1 Paenarthrobacter sp. CM16
TCTCGGACAAAATCCGCGTCACATCTGACAACAGGGACTTGCGGTCCAATGCCTCCACCTGGATTTCCACCAGGAAGACACTCGACTGGGTGGGGGCCCATTCAACTTCCACGATTCTGTCCGGCTGGTCCCGGAGCCCTGAGACGTTGGTGCAATCGGTACGGTGAACCGAAACGCCCGAGCCACGCGTCACGAATCCAAGAATGGGGTCAGGCGGAACAGGAGTACAACAGCGGGCCAGTTTGACCCAGACGTCGCCAACACCTCGGACGATGACGCCGGAGTCCGAAAACTTGGACTTCGCAACTTGTGTGGGGATGCTGACTTCATCGAGGTCCTCATCCGGCGTCTCGTGGCCGCCCAGGTGCTCAACGAGTTTTTCCATCACCGACTGTGCAGAGGTGTGACCATCACCAACGCCTGCGTAGAGCCCGGAGATGTCAACGTAGTGGAAGTCCTCGGCCACCGCGGACAGGGCGTCGTGCGTCATCAGGCGCTGCAGGGGAAGGTTCTGCTTCCGCATGGCCCGTGTGAGCATGTCCTTGCCGCGATCAATGGCCTCTTCGCGGCGTTCCTTGGTGAACCATTGCCGGATCTTGTTGCGCGCCCGCGCAGATTTGACGAAGTGCTGCCAGTCCTGGCTGGGCCCGGCGCCTTCGGCCTTGGAGGTGAAGATCTCCACCCAATCGCCATGGTTCAGCTCGCTGTTGAGCGGGACCAGCTTGCCGTTGACGCGGGCACCAATAGTCCTGTGACCGACTTCGGTATGCACGGCGTAGGCGAAATCGACCGGAGTCGATCCCGCGGGCAGGGCCATGACCTCACCCTTGGGGGTGAAGACAAAAACTTCACGGGCGTTGATCTCATACCGCAATGAGTCCAGGAACTCGCCGGGGTCGGACGTTTCCTGCTGCCAGTCCACCAGGGACCTCAGCCAGCCCATATCGCCGTCGCGCGGGCTGCCGGGACCTTGCGCTGTACGGTTCGGCTGGTCCTTGTACTTCCAGTGTGCCGCCACACCGTACTCAGCCCGGCGATGCATTTCATGGGTACGGATCTGGATCTCCACGGGCTTGCCGCCCGGGCCGATCACAGTGGTGTGCAGCGATTGGTACATATTGAACTTGGGCATGGCGATGTAGTCCTTGAACCTGCCCGGCAGGGGGTTCCATCGCGAATGCAAGGTACCCAGTGCGGCGTAACAGTCGCGGACCGAGTCCACCAGGACACGTACGCCCATGAGGTCGTTGATGTCGTCGAAGTCCTTATCCCGGACGATCATCTTCTGGTAAATGGAGTAGTAGTGCTTTGGACGGCCGGTGATGGTCGCCTTGATCCTGGCGGTGCGGAGGTCATCGGCTATCTGGTTGCGAATGACACTGAGGCTCTTCTCGCGCTCCGGTGTACGGTCCCCCACCATGCGCACGATTTCCTCATACACCTTGGGATAGAGGGCAGCGAAGGAAAGGTCTTCTAGCTCCCACTTGATGGTATTCATGCCCAGGCGGTGAGCCAGCGGGGCGAAGATCTCCAGCGTCTCGCGAGCCTTGCGGGAGGATGACTCAGCAGAGACAAAGCGCCAAGTACGTGCGTTGTGCAAGCGGTCGGCCAGCTTGATCATCAGGACCCGGATGTCCTTGGCCATGGCCACGACCATCTTGCGGACGGTCTCCGATTGGGCGGCTTCGCCGAAACTGACCTTGTCCAGCTTGGTCACGCCGTCCACCAGCATGGCAACCTCAGGACCAAAGTCCCGTGTCAGGTCAGCAAGCGTGTACGGGGTGTCCTCCACGGTGTCGTGAAGCAATGCAGCTGCCAGCGTGGTGCCTGTCATACCCAGCTCGGCAAGGATGGTGGCTACCGCCACGGGATGGGTGATGTAGGGGTCGCCACTCTTGCGTTTCTGGCCCTGATGGCTCCGCTCTGCAACGGTGAAGGCCCGCTGGATCAGGTCGAAATCTTCTTTGGGGTTGTTGGCCCGTACCGTCCGCAGCAGCGGTTCCAGGATTGGAGAGTATGGAGCCACACCCCTGCCGGTCAGGCGGGCGAGCCGGGAACGAGTCCGCTCCCGCCGTCCCGGGAACGTGGGACGCACGCCAGGGGTATCCACCGGAACAGCTCCCGCAGTCCGTCCAGCCATGCTTGTTGCCGGAACCGCCACAGTCTTGTGGCCGTCTTCCCCGCCCGCCGGTGGTGCCGACGTCGCACGTTCTTCCACAGAAGTACCCCTCACAACCGATTTAATTCTCCCAGTCTATTCCCGCAGGTGAATGCTTCTCCAAATGAGCAGCACATGACGACCGGACGGGCAAGTCAAAGAACCGGTCTCCACACATGTGCGGAGACCGGCTCTTCGGTGTAGCCAAGGCGTTGCAAGGAACTTATACGGTGACTTCAGCCCTGCGGTGGGCTACCTTCTTTGCCTGCTTCACGAGGTCCGGCTCACCTTGCCGCAGCCAAGCGTAGAGGGGAGCTGCGATGAAGATGGTCGCTGCCGTGCCGATCAGGATCCCGACGAACAGGGCCAGCGAAAGGTCGCGCAGCGTGCCTGCACCGAGGAGCCCGGCACCAATGAAGAGGATAGCCGCAACCGGCAACACAGCAACCATCATGGTGTTGATGGAGCGGACCAGCGTTTGGTTGACGGCCAGGTTGACCTCTTCGCCGAAGGTGCGGCTGGTGGAAGTGGAAATGTCCGCTGTGTTCTCACGGATTTTGTCGAACACCACCACGGTGTCGTACAGCGAGTAGCTCAAGACGGTCAGGAAGCCAATGATCGCCGACGGCGTCACTTCGAAGTCACTCAAGGCGTAGACACCGGCCGTGATGAACATCGTGACCAGCATGCCCACGAGGGCGGACAACGACATTTTCCAGGTCCGGAAGTACAAGGCCATCAGGACAGCCGCCAAGGCAACGAAGACCACCAGTCCGATCAGTGCCTGCCGGGTGACGTCCTGTCCCCAGGTGGGTCCGACGAAGTTTGACGTCACCTCATTTTCAGTGACCCCGTAAGCGCTGGTCAGACCCTCCTTGATGCGGTTGGTCTCGTCATCGGTCAGTTGGTCCGTTTGGATCCGCATGGTGTCGCCGGCAACGTTCGCGACGCGCGGAATGGCGCCGGGAACGACGTCGTGGACCGCTTTCTCGCCGAGGCTCGCGTCCGTGCTGCTGACATTGGAGACAGTGAACTCCGAGCCGCCACGGAATTCGATGCCCAGGTTAAAACCGCCCTTGGCCACCGGAATAAGGATTGACAGGGCCACTGCAACGGCCGCAATGATGAACCAGATCTTCTTCGAATTGACGAAGTTGTACGAGCGCTTGCCCGTGTACAGCTCATGGCCGAAGGTTGCGAAGCTCGTAGTCATTACTTCTCCTCCTTGGTTGCCTTGGACGAGCCGGTCAGCTGGCCCTTCTCGGCAAGGCGCCGTTCGGCGATGGTCATGCGGCGTTCAGCCTCGGCAACGGCTCCAGTGTTGCGCGCACGCACCGGCGACGGTTTTTCATCAGGGGTGCGGAGCCGGCCGGCGCCACGGTACAGGGGAACTGCGCCAAGACGGTCCGGGGAAAGGCCGGAGAAACGGTGCCCTTCGCCGAAGAACTTGGTGCGCGCCAGAACCTGCAGCATGGGATGCGTGAACATAAACACGACCAGGAGGTCGGCCAGTGCTGTCAGGCCCAAGGTGAAGGCGAAGCCGCGGACGTTGCCGACAGCCACGAAGTACAGGACCAAGGCGGCGAGGAGGTTGACGGCCTTGGAGGCCAGTACGGTGCGCTTGGCGCGCTTCCAGCCGTTTTCGACGGCGGATACCAGCCCACGTCCGTCGCGCAACTCATCACGGATGCGCTCGAAGTAGACGATGAAGGAGTCCGCGGTCTGTCCGATGGCCACGATCAAGCCAGCCACACCGGCAAGGGACAGCCGATAGTTCTCGGTCCACCCAAGGATCGCAATGGCAAGATACGTCAGCACACCAGCCACCACCAGGGACGCAATGGTGACAAGGCCAAGGGCCCGGTATTGGAAGAGTGAGTAGACAACCACCAGCAGCAAGCCGATCATGCCTGCCAGCAGCCCGAGGCGAAGCTGGTCTCCACCAAGAGTGGCCGAGATCTGCTCCTGCGATTGGATCTCGAAGCTGATGGGCAGGGCACCGTATCGGAGCTGATCGGACAATGCCTTGGCAGTAGCCTGCGTGAAGTTGCCGGTGATCTGGGGGCGACCGTCAGTAATCACGGCCAGGGAACGCGGCGCGGAGATGACTTTGTCGTCCAGCACGATCGCGAACTGGGACTTGGGATCGTCCGATCCCTGGGCCTGTGCCGCTACGTAGTACTGGTTGAGCCGCTCCGTAACGGCCTTGAACTTCTCTGTGGCATCGCCGTTGAAGACGATGTTCACACCCCAGGAGTTGGTGACGGACCCTTGGGCGCCCTGCACTTGGGAGAACGTGGAATCGCTGATGTCCTGGCCTCGGACCTCTACCGGGCCAAGGATGTACTTGATAGCCGGAGTGGTGGCCGTAGCAGCTTCGCACGTGACAAGAGGTTTGGCCGGATCGGAGCGTTCGCGCCTTTCAGTCGAAGGATTGACGCAATCGAGTGCTTCAAATTCCTTCTGGACTTCCGGGGTAATCCAATTGGTATCACTCGCGTTGGCCGGCTCCGCCGTCGGCTTGTTCAGCTGGTCATCCGGGGTGCGTGATTCCACGGGAACGGCAGCGGGATCGCCATAGGTAATGACTGGCCTGAAGTTCATGTCGGCCGAGGCCTGGATCAGATCGCGGGTTTCCTTGGAAGGTGTCCCCGGGAGGCTGACCACCACATTGCGGCCGGACTGGGTGCTGATCTCTGCTTCAGCAACGCCCGAGCCGTCAACACGCTGACGGATGATGGCAACTGCCTGGTTGAGCTGCTCTTCGTTGATCTCGCTGGATCCTTCGACCCTGGGGGCCAGGATCATCTGGGTACCGCCTTCAAGGTCCAAGGCAAGCTTGGGAGCCCAGCTGGCGTTGCCAGTCAAGACTCCGCCACCCAGGACAGCGGTGAGTACAACGAATATTGCTCCAAGCCAGGTCAGCACCCTGCGGGCTGAATTTTTGGGGCCGGTCCGTGCCATTATCGATCTTCCTGTTATCGCCGGACAGCCGCCGGCCAACGCGGGTAAGCGTCTGCCGGCGGCTCTCAGCTGCCGTAGAAGTTGCCTTGCGCGGGGGTGCCGCGCCTGACGATCCTAGTTGTCCTTCTTGTCCTCTTTGTTGAGGCGCGCAATGGTTTCTTCGGGCGTCTCCACTACGGCAGGAGCTTCAGTATCTGCGGTAGTCAGGGAAGAAGCGTCGTCCGGGACAACCGGTGCTTCTTCAGCGGGCGCTTCGACTACCTTGGTGACGGCCTGGCGGTGAACCGTGGCCTGGTTGCCCGGGGAAAGTTCGATGACAACCTTGTTCTCGGCTTCATCGATGGAGACGATGCGGCCAAAGAGACCAAAACTGGTCATGACGTCGACGCCCGGAGCGAACTTGGACTGCATCTCAGCCTGCTGCTGCTGGGTCTTCTTGTTGCGGCGGAACATCATGAAGACAAAGAGTCCAAGCATGACGAACAGCAATATGGTCATTGGATCCACAGGGAAGTTCCGTTCTGTACTTACGTTTTGGTTCACGGCAACGTCCCTGGCACATCCGCAGTGCGGGTGCATGGATCAAGGACTCGAACGTGCCGAGCGTCATACCAGTCTAGAGGGAAAAGCTGAACACGGCGTGTTAACCGATGGTATCTACGCTTTCGGCGTGGTTTTCATCGTCGCCGAAGAGCGCCAGGGCCTCCTGGCCGAAGACCCCGGCCGGCACGGCATAGCCTAGGTGCGTCCATGCGGATGCCATGGCGATGCGGCCCCGCGGAGTACGCCCCAAAAGTCCTTCACGTACCAGGAACGGCTCGGCCACCGTTTCCACCGTTTCAGGCTCCTCCCCTACGGCGATTGCCAGCGTGGACAACCCCACAGGGCCGCCGTTGAACTTGGTAATGAGTGCTTCCAGCACTGAACGGTCCAGCCGGTCCAGACCCCGCGCATCCACTTCATACATATCCAAAGCCGCTGAGGCCGACCGCGCATCGATTTGCTCAATGCCGTGAACCAGAGCCCAGTCACGGACGCGGCGAAGGAGTCGGTTGGCGATTCGCGGAGTACCACGGGACCGTCCGGCGATCTCGGTAAAGCCGGCCGAATTTACCTTAAGGTCCAGCAGCCCGGCAGATCGTCGAAGCACAAGCTCCAATTCAGCAACCGAGTAGAACTCGAGGTGACCGGTGAAGCCAAAGCGGTCACGCAATGGACCCGGCAGGAGGCCTGCACGGGTAGTGGCTCCTACCAGCGTGAACGGAGGCAGCTCCAGGGGTATGGCAGTAGCACCAGCCCCCTTGCCCACCACAATGTCCACCCGGAAGTCCTCCATGGCCATGTAGAGCATTTCCTCTGCGGGCCGGGACATCCGGTGGATCTCGTCCAGGAACAGGACCTCCCCTTCAGACAGGGAAGAGAGAATGGCTGCAAGGTCGCCTGCGTGCTGGATGGCGGGACCACTGCTGATCCGCAAGGGTGCGTTCATTTCGGCCGCGATGATCATGGCCAAGGTTGTTTTGCCAAGGCCCGGGGGCCCGGACATCAACACGTGGTCGGCACTGCGGCCGCGCATTTTTGACGCTTCGAGGACAAGGGCCAGCTGCTTGCGGACACGGTGCTGGCCGACGAAATCATGCAGGTTTTTTGGGCGGAGTGCGGCCTCAATGACCCGCTCTTCCGGCTCCTCTCCCCCGTTGACGAGTGACTGCTCAGCCACGGCTGCCTACGCGGTTGCCGGCGCGGGCGCCGTCCTGGCCCAGCCACCGCAGGGTGGCGCGGAGGATCTGGGCAACATTTCCGGCCTCCACGAGGTCCGGAGAGTCGGCCATGGCTTTGTCGATGCTCCCGGTGGCGTCCTTCTCGGACCAGCCCAGGCTTGTCATCGCGGCAACTACCTGCGGCTTCCAGTCGGCGCTGGTGGCAACCTGGGCAGCAGCAGTTGCTGAGCCGGTGCCATGCGGAACCAGCTTGCCAGCGAGTTCGAGCACAATCCGCCCGGCCACCTTCGGCCCGATGCCGGGGACTTTGGTAAAAGCCTTGCCGTCTCCGGTGTGCGCTGCTACCCGAATGGCTTCGGGTTCATGCACGGCCAGAACCGCCAGTGCCAGTCTCGGCCCCACGCCGCTGACGCTGAGCAGGACGTCGAAAACTTCGCGTTCGTCATCATCGGCAAAACCGAACAGCGTGAGGGAATCTTCACGGACGATCATGGAAGTGAAAAGCTTGGCTTCTGTTCCGACCTTGAGGTGGCTCAGGGTCTGTGGGGTGGCGAACACGCTCATACCCGCACCGTTGAGGTCAATGACGGCGGTGGACAAACCCACGTGGGCTACGGTTCCACGGAGAAAACTGATCAAGACCCGGCTCCTGAATGATTACGGCCCAAGCGGACTATCCGAACATATCTACGAATACCCTAGCAAGGGCGGTGCGAAATCACCGTGCGCGGCGCGCTTTTGCTTCGGCATCGGCCCACGCCTTTTGGGCCGGAGTCAGCGAACCGGCCCCCGAGGAGCCACCAGCTGCGCCCATTCCGCTTCCCGCCCTCCAGGCATGGGTCAGGGCAAGGGCCAAGGCGTCCGCAGCATCTGCGGGCTTCGGCGGCGCATCCAGGCGCAGTATTTTAGTCACGAGCTTTGTGACAGCGTCTTTATTCGCGGTGCCGCTACCGGTCACCGCGGCTTTGACCTCAGAGGGTGTATGCAGGGCAACCGGAATGCCGCGACGAGCCGCCGCAGCGATGACTACGCCGGACGCCTGGGCGACTCCCATCACGGTGCTGACGTTCATCTGCGAAAAAACGCGTTCGACGGCGACCACATCGGGCTCGTGCCGGTCCAGCCACTCATCGATCGCTTCAGCAATGACCAGCAAGCGTTTGTCCAGGGTCAGTTCCGCAGAGGTACCTACTACTCCGACAGCCACCATGGTGGCCCTGCGGTTCCGCTCAATGTCCACTACGCCTATGCCGCAACGGGTGAGGCCCGGATCGACTCCTAATACGCGAAGAGTCAAGTCCGGGCCTTCCTGTTTTTTATCACAATTGTTTGCTGCCCCGCCTACTCGGCGTCGAGGGCAGCCTGCACTTCCTCGCTGAAGTCCGCGTTGCTGTACACGTTCTGGACGTCGTCCAGATCTTCCAGGGCATCGACGAGCTTCATGAACTTCTTGGCGCCATCAACGTCAAGTTCCACCTGCATCGACGGAACGAACTCGGCCTCATCGGTTTCGTAATCGATGCCGGCCTCCTTGAGTGCGTCACGGATGGCCTGGAGGTCGGAGGGCTCGGAATGGATTTCCCAGTTTTCGCCACTGTCCTTCACTTCCTCGGCGCCGGCTTCCAAGACAGCCATCAGGATGTCGTCTTCGCTGAGGCCGTTCTTCGGCAGGACCACAACACCCTTGCGGGCAAAGAGGTAGCTGACCGATCCGGGGTCGGCTATGGTGCCGCCGTTGCGCGAAATGGCGAGGCGGACTTCCGAAGCCGCCCGGTTCTTGTTATCGGTCAAACATTCGATCAGCAATGCAGAGCCCTGCGGACCGCGGGCCTCGTACATGATCTCGGTGTAGTCGACTACCTCGCCCGTGAGGCCGGCTCCACGCTTGATGGCCCGATCGATGTTGTCGTTGGGTACCGAAGTCTTCTTGGCCTTGGTGACCGCGAGTTCCAATCCGGGGTTTCCGGCGAGGTCCGGGCCGCCCATCCGGGCTGCTACTTCAATGTTCTTGATCAGTTTTGCGAACGACTTTGCACGCCGGCTGTCAATGATGGCTTTTTTGTGCTTGGTGGTCGCCCATTTGGAGTGGCCTGACATGCTTTACGCTTCTCCTCTGATCATTCGAATAAAGAGTTCATGCACACGCTTCTCCCCAGTCACTTCCGGATGGAAGGAGGTGGCCAGCAGGTGGCCGGAGCGTACTGCAACAATTCTAGCCACTCCATGCAAAGCTGCCGTGTGACTGGCGTGTTCGGGATCAACCTGCGCCAGGATTTCGACATCGGCGCCGACGCGTTCCACCCACGGCCCGCGAATGAAGACAGCATGGACGGGGTCCACGCCGGATTCTCCGGCGCTGAAGTCGAGCCCCTTGAAATCAAGGTCCGTCTCGAACGATTCGCGTTGGCGCCCAAAGGCGTTTCGCCGGACGGTGATGTCCAGGCCCCCGAAAGTCTGCTGCGGATTACCGCTGAGATCTTTGGCGGGGTCCGCGATCTCATCCGCCAGCAGGATCATTCCGGCACAGGATCCGTAGACCGGAAGTCCGTCTGCTATTCGCTTCCGGATCGGCTCGCGGAGATCGAAAATGCGCGACAATTTGTCAATGGTGGTGGATTCGCCGCCGGGAATGATCAGGCCGTCAATATCGTCCAGCTCGGACGGCCGGCGGATGCCCACACCGGTGGCTCCAGCGGCCTCCACTGCGTGGATATGCTCGCGGAAGTCGCCTTGGAGTGCCAGTACGCCGATCCTGAGTCCTGAACCCACGCGCGATGAAGCGTCGGAAAGGGGGTTGGTCATTGATCCATCATAGTGCGCTGCGCCAGCGGCAGGGTCTTCAGCGACCTTCGGGGTCTGGCCTGAAACCAGGTTCCATGCCCTGACTGGGATATATTACAGAGCATGCTTTCCTTCAGCGTCCCCCTCGGCAAGCTGGTCCGCACACTGTCCCGGCTTCGGGGCGGAGGATCGGCTTTTCCCGGCTTGGTGGTCGAGAAAATCGACCCCGGCTTCATGCAGCGAACGCTGGCTTCACTTCCCCACGGGGTGGCCGTGGTCAGCGGCACCAACGGCAAGACCACCACCACCAAAATGGTGGTGGAACTGCTCGAAAGCCAAGGCCTGAAAGTCTTCACCAACCGTTCCGGAAGCAACTTCACCCGCGGCGTCGCTGCCTCCCTCCTGGGCGAGGTGGACTGGCGCGGGCGGCTTGATGCAGACATCGCCATCCTGGAACTTGACGAAGCCCATGCAGTGCATTTCGTCAACAAGGTCCAGCCCCGCTTCAGCCTCCTTTTGAATGTTCTTCGCGACCAATTGGACCGCTTCGGCGAAATCGATAAGACGGCCCGGCTTTTGGAACACATCGCGTCCAGGACAACGGACACCGTGGTTCTGAACCGCGAGGACCCCCGCGTTGCCCGTATTTCGAGGGTCATCAACGTCGTTGACGCGCCATACCATCCGGAAATCCGTTACTTCGGACTCGATGAATCCCTGCGCAGCACCTTTCCGAATGACGATGAAATGCGCACCTCCGGCTCCGGCCCGTCGCCGTCCGGAACGTCCGTTGCTGCCTCGACCGGTGAATCAGTAGACCTGCCGGCTGCCGACGTCGTACTCCGACGGGTAGGTGCGCAGGACGCAGACTTTGAGTTCGACGGCGAAACCGTGAGTACCTCCATGAAGCTTCGCGGCGTCTACAACATTTTCAACGCAGCTGCCGCGCTGTCCCTGGCACGCGCCGTCCTCGGTACCGGGCCTGTCGACACCCCCAGGCTTGTCAAAGCCCTGGGCGAGGTAGCCCCCGCTTTTGGTCGCGGTGAAAGCCTCACCGTGGATGGTCAGCCACTGGAACTTGTCCTGGTGAAGAATCCCAGCGGATTCCGGCTCGGCCTGAAGTCCTTCCCTGCCGGCGGGTACGCCACGATGATTGCCATTAACGACAACTACGCGGACGGCAGGGACATGTCCTGGCTCTGGGACGTGGAGTTCGAATCATTGCGCGAGGACGGCGTGGAGGTCCTCACCGGAGTCCGCGCTTACGACATGGCGCTGCGGTTGCAGTACGACGAAGTGCCTTTCGGTGTGGTGGAACCAGACATCACCGCCGCTTTGCGCACCTTCATCAACGGTTCGCGAGGCAAACCCAAACGAATTTTCTGCACGTACACCTCCATGCTCGCGATCCGCCGCGAACTAGCCAAAATCACCATAGTTGAGGTGGTCTCATGACCTTGGAATCACAGGCCGGTCCCGCACAGCCCGAATCCCCGCAGCCCGGCAAGGGAACCCTCCGCGTCCTCCAGCTCTACCCCCGGGAGATGAACATCTACGGAGACTGGGGCAACGCGCTTGTCCTCCAAAAAAGGATCAAGTGGCACGGATACACTCCGGAATTGCTGGAGTACAACGTGGGTGACGAGTTCCCCGAGGACATCGATATTGTGGTCGGTGGAGGCGGTCAGGACAGTGGCCAGCTGGTCATCCAGGACGACCTCCAAGCCCGCGCGGACCACCTGCGGGGTATGGCCGAAGATGGGGCTCCCATGCTGGTGATTTGTGGTCTCTACCAGCTTTTCGGGAAGTTCTTCAAGACCAGCGCCGGGCCGGTCATTCCCGGGATCGGGATCCTGGACGTCGAAACCCACGGTACGGATGAGCGGCTGATCGGAAACGTCATCATGAAGTCCTCCGAGTTCGGAGACATCATGGGTTACGAGAACCACAGCGGGCAGACCACCCTTGGTCCCGGCGTCGAGCCTCTTGGAACCGTCACCAAAGGTGCGGGAAACAACAGCAAGGACGGGCACGAGGGCGCGCGCTACAACAATGTGGTGGCCAGCTACCTCCACGGATCGTTGCTGCCAAAGAATCCGGCGATTGCCGACTTCCTCATCCGGACAGCAGCTGAGCGCAAGTACGGCACCTTCGTTCCGGGAACGCC
>NZ_JABMCX010000152.1 GCF_013179505.1 Paenarthrobacter sp. CM16
CGGGGTATTTCCTGCTGATGGCCTCAAGCCTGGTCATCTACGGCCTCTCGGTGTTCTTCGCGTACCTGGACTACCAGCGTTTGGGGAGGGCCGGCGTCGTGCGTCCTTTCCACTGGGCCTGGACGTTCCTGAACTCGGCGGTCTATGTCATTGGCCGTTCGGTGATCGTCAACAAGGTGGCGCCCAAACGCGGGCTGTTGCCGGTATGGATCACCATTGCCGTGTTTGTGATCAGCATGGTGGTGGCCGGCATTTGGACGTCCGTCATGATGCAGAACATGATGTCCTCTTTCGGCTCTTCGATGTCGACCTAGCTTTCCGAGTCAAACCTCACACGCGTTAGGTAGACTGCTGACAAGTCTGCAGGAGAGGAAAGCACCATGAACCGCAAGGCCACCGCACTGGACGTCGCCAAACGGGCGGGCGTGTCCAGAAGCGCGGTCTCGCTGGTTCTGAATGGCCGTGGTGACGGCAATGTGGCCAAGGAAAGCCAGGACCGGATCCGGGCAGCGGCACTGGAACTGAACTACTCCCCTAACGCCATCGCGCTGAGCCTGCGGAACCAGCGGTCGCGCGTGATCGGCATTCTCTCCGATGAAGTGGTGGTCAGCCCGTTCGACGGCAACATCATTGGCGGCGCGGACGACGTCGCCCGAAGCCGCGGTTTCGTCACCGTGGTCATGGACACTGAGCAGGACGCCGCGAGGGACGCCGGCGCTATCGAAACCCTCTTGGACCGGCAGGTTGACGGGCTGATGTACGTGACGGTGGGCCTGAAACCGATCGAGGTTCCGCCTGGCATGCTCCGCGTTCCCTCAGTGCTGGCCAACTGCTACGACGCCCACCCCGCACCCCAACTGCACCACGTCATCCCCGATGAACTCACCGGCGGCAGGGAGGCCACAGAGCACTTGTTGCAACTGGGCCACCGGGACATCGCGCTCCTGGCAGGATCCGAGGACTCCCCAGCCGCGCCACTGCGTGTCCAGGGTTATCGGGATGCACACGCCAAGGGCAACGTGCCGGTACGTGAGGGCAGGATTTTCATGGCCGGCTGGGATATTGATGCGGGTTATCGTGGCGCCATGAAACTGCTCGACGGCGTGTCCCCGGCTGATCGCCCCACGGCCATCATGTGCGCGAACGACCGCCTGGCCGTCGGCGTCACCCTCGCGGCCGCACGGCTTGGGCTCAGTGTCCCCGGCGACCTCTCCATCATGGGCTACGACGACGAAACCCGGATTGCCGACACCATGGTCCCGTCCCTGACCACCATGGCCCTGCCGCTGCGGGAGATCGGCCGCGCCGCCATGACCACGCTGCTGGACGCGATCGAGGGCACTGACGCCATTGGAAAAGGGACCACCGTTGAAACGATGGTCCCTTGCCGCTTGGTCACCCGCGAATCGACCGGCCCCGCACCCACGCGCTGAGTTGCGGGGCCCACTCTGCGCCCCAAACACACCCACAAACACGAACAACAGGCCCCGCAACACACGCACCCCACCGTTGCCAGGCCCACTCTGCGCCCCAAACACACCCACAAACACGAACAACAGGCCCCGCAACACACGCACCCCACCGTTGCCAGGCCCACTCTGCGCCCCAAACACACCCACACACACGAACAACAGGCCCCGCAACACACGCACCCCACCGTTGCGGGGCCCACTCTGCGCCCCAAACACACCCACAAACACGCACAACAGGCCCCGCAACACACGCACGACGCCGGCCTGCCGCCTATGCGGGCAGGCTCAGCTCCCACACGTCGGCAGTCGCGCCGGCGGGCAAGGTGAGTTGCCACTCCTCACCCGGAACAGGGTAGGCCCGAAGCGTGGTGGCCACAGAACCGGAGCGGTACACCTCAACAAGGGACGCATCGATGAAGATCCGGAGCTCCTCCCCCGCGGCCAGAGAACCCGAATAAACCACTTGGGCCTCAGCCCCCGAGCCAAGGAGCAACGCAACCGAACCGGCACCCGAGCCCGCAACCGAGGAAGACGCCCCCCGAACCAGCACCTCGGCAAACGCAGGCACAGCAACAGATCCCGTAGCCCCCGAAGCCACAGCAGCACCCCGGTATGCGAGAACTTCGGGCGCAGGAGCAACCTCCAAAACCCCCTCAACCACCGACAAAACGCGGGGATGCGTCAGCACACCCGACCACCCGGCGTCGTCGATTTCTTCCTGGGTGCGGCCCCGCCGCCCGTCACGGCCGGGACCTTCGTTGGCCCACCCCCACAAGAGAGCAGAAGCAGCATCACCACCGGCGGAATAGGAAAGCTGAACAATTTGCGGCGCATAGAAGTCGCGGCCAAGATCCGCTTTCCCGCCGGAGGACGGAGTAAATACCGGCAAGCCGGACGAAGGATCCGCGGAAAGGGACCCCACCAGGTACCCCACACCGTTGGCGTGCTCGTGGTCGTCGCCGGAGAGCCACAGCGAGAACATCATGACCCAGGTGGAGCCACCTGAAGCGATGGGCACCTCCACCAACTGCGGGCACTCCCAGATCTCAGCGGGGGTATGCGCAGCAGCCACGGGATCAGCCGTGGTCAGCCAGATCCCTTGGTATTTCCAGTCGTCAAGGGACTCCACAGTGTAGAGCAGCAAGGCGGCGCGGCCGTCGGCAAGACCCGCCCCCTGCATGGCGTAACGTGCACCGCCAAACCAGAAAATAAAAGGATCGCGCACGGCGGTCACCAGCGGATCCGCCGGCATGGATGCAGCAACGTGGCCGTCCTGTTCCCAGGTGACCAGATCGGCCGAACCCCGGGCTATAACTACCTGCGAGTGCCCGCCGTGGTCCTGGACCCCCGAGTAGCAAGCTGTGGGCACGCCATCATCCATGGTCACTACGCCTGTCCAGCAGCCCGCCGAATCCGGACCTCCCGCCTGCGGCGTAAGGGCGACGGGATGCTCCTCCCAGCGCACCAGATCAGCAGAGCTCAGGTGCCCCCACTGAATCTGTGAGTGCCTCGCGGACAAAGGGTTGTACTGAAAGAACACGTGGTACCGGCCGTCGATGTAGCTGATGCCGTTGGGATCGTTGATCCAACCCCGCGCCGGCCTGGGGTGGAAGCGCGGGAACGCGGGATCCGGGTGGGTGGCGGCAGCAGCCAGGGATGAGGAGAGTGCAAGGTCCGTCAACGGAACCCCTTTCAAAAGCGATGAAAAAGAAATTACTTGCCCGTACCGGCAGTGAGCCCGTCTTGCAGCGCGCGCTGGCCGAACATGAACACCACCAACGCGGGAATCATGGAGAGGACAACACCGGCCAGCACCACGGAGATGCTGCCCGTGCCGAGGTTGCCTTGGAGCGAGACCAAGCCCAGCGGCAGCGTGAAGTTTTGCTCCGAGATGGTCATGATCAGTGGCCGGAAGAATTCGTTCCAGTGGAAGTTGAACGCCAGGATGCCCACAATCGCCAGGCCAGGCATCGCCAGCGGCGCGTACACGGAACGGAACGTCCGCCACGGCGAGGCGCCGTCGATCGCGGCCGCTTCAGCGAGCTCACCCGGCAACCCCATGAAGTACTGGCGCATCAGGAAGGTGCCGAACGCCGTCGGGATCGCCGGAATGATCAGTGCCAGCAGCGTGTCGGAAAGTCCTACTCCGCGGATCAGCATGAACACGGGAACGATCGTGACCTGCGCGGGCACCATCATGGTGGCCAGCACGATCGAAAACAGCGCTCCGCGTCCGCGAAAGCGCAGGTGCGCGAAGGCGTAGCCGGCCAGCGCTGCGGTCAGCATCTGTCCTACGGCAATGAGGCCCGTAACCAGCGCGCTGTTCACCACCAGTGCCACGATGTTGAGTTGCTTGAAAACTTGCTCGTAAGAGGTCAGGTCCGGGTTCAGCGGCAGGAAGGCGGGCGGCAGCTGGAAGGATTCCGACGGCGGCCGCAGCGAGGTGGACAGCGTCCACAACACCGGACCCAGGATAAAGACGGACGCGATCAGCAAGACGATGACGCGGATGGCCACTGACCAGTCGCGCTTTTTCCGCTTTACTACAGGCGCCGTGGTGGTGACACGTTCTTGAGTGGTAGTCATGGCGGGCCTTACTGGTAGAAGACGAATCGTTTGCTGAGCCGGAACTGGGCGGCGGTGATGGCCATGATGATCAGCGTCAGGATCACGCCGATCGCCGATGCCTGGCCGAACTCAAGACGCTGGAACGCCGATTCGAAGATCACCATCACCGCTGTGCGTGTTGAGTCCCCGGGCCCGCCGCGGGTGAGGACGTATGGCTGGTCGAAGACTTGCAGCGCGTTGATGATCGCCATGACCGAGGCCACCAGGGTGGTGGGGCTCAGCAGCGGCAGTGTGACGAACCAATGCTTGCGCCATCCTGTGGCACCGTCAATGGACGCGGCCTCGTAGGTCTCCACCGGAATGGAGGCCAGGCCGCCGATAAACAGCAGGAACGAGAATCCGAAGTTCTGCCACACATAGACAAGAATTACGACGGCGGCCGACCCTGTTGGCGTCGTCAGCCACGGAACCGCGGGGATGCCGACAATGGACAACAGCCAGTTCACAACACCGAATTGTTCGTTGAAGAGGTACCGCATGAAAATCGAGACCGACGCTGCGGAGAGGATCAACGGGAAGAAGAAGGCAGAGCGGAAGAACACCCTCAGCCAGGCCGGCATCTTCTCCTGCACCATGATGGCCAAACCAAGCGCCAGTCCAAGCTGGAGTGCCACGGCCACCACAACAAACACGATGGTGTTCAGGAACGAGACCCGGACGGTGGGGTCCTGGACTACCTCCGCAAAGTTGTCGAAGCCCACGAATGTTGGCGCCGAGATGATGTCCCAGCGGAAGAACGCGAGCGCGATGGACGCGACGATCGGCAGCAGGGTGAAGATGCCCATGCCCGCGATGGTCGGTGCCAGGAAAGCCCAGGGCAGCCAGCGTTGCTGCATGCGGCCCCGTTTGGGTGCTTGTCCGTTCTTGTGGGCGGCGTGGCGGCGGCCCGGCTCGCTCCCCGTCCCCGTAGGTGTACTGGTTGCGGTGCTCATGGCTGCCTCCTCAGGGCCAGTTCAAGGTCGCGCTGCATGGAATTGAGTGCGTCCTTGAGTTGACGCTCGTCTCCACTGACAGCCAGGCTCACGTTTTTCATCAGGGCGGTTTCGACGGCGGCCTGCTGGGGTGGCGCTGGAATGGGACCTGTGGTGGGGAACTTGTCCAGGGTGTCGTAGAAGACCTTCCAGTTCCGCGGGCCGGTTCCGGCGTAGAGCTGCTCGTTGACCATGGACCGCCGGGCAGGGGTGGTATTGGGGGTGGGGAACACGATCTGCATGGCTTCAAGGCTGGAGCTGAATTTCACCCATTCCCAGGCGGCGTCCTTGTCCTTGGCAGTTTTCATGATTGCGTAGCCGGCCGTGCCGAACTGGTGCCGCTGGGTCCGGCCTTTGGGGAAGAACTGGACGTCGAATCCATCCTCGGTCATCCCCGCCTCGTGAAGGCCTTGCACCCAATAGCCGCCCGCCGGCGTCGTGCCTATCCTGTTGGAGGCGAAGAGGCCGATCAGCGCGCTGCCGCCGCCTTCCTCCGGCCGGACACCCAGCCCGTCTTTGACGAGTCCGCGGAGATAATCGAAGGACTCGAAGACGCGGGGGTCCTCTGCGTTGGGTTCCAGCCACTGGTAGCCGCCGGAGCGGAGGCCTCGTGAGGGGTCGTTGGCATAAAAGCCGTCCCATAGCCATTCGCCGCCCGGGGACTTGGTTTCCTTCAGGAAGCTGGTGTCGTTGGCGTAGAGCCACGGTACTACGCCGCCGAAGAGACGGTTGGTCCAGTAGTACGGGGTGAAGTCCTTGGGGTTGGCCTTCTTCATGGCAGCGAGGGTGCTGCGGAAATCGGTATGCGTCCAGTTATCGGCCGGGCGTTCCAGTCCCGCGGCACGGAGCGATGCGGTGTTGTAGTACATGTTGGCGGCGTTCCAGTCGATGGGGAGCTGGAACAGGCTGCCTTTGTACATGAACGCTTCCACCAGGCTGGGGTGGACGTCCTCGAAGTATTCCCTCATATGGTCCGCGTCACGGCGCAGGTACTCATCCAGCGGGTGTGCCAGCTTCTCGGCAAAAAGCTGGGCTCCCTCCGTTGCCACGTACACCACGTCCGGCGGGGTTCCTGCTGCAACCATGGTGAGGATCTTGGTGAAGAAGTCCTTCCAGTCCACGGCTTGAATTGCCTGGACTTTGACCTTGATTTCGGGGTGGACCTTGGCGAAGGCGTCAATGACCTTCTGGCGGGCTGCGGCATCTGCGGCGGTGCCCATGATGGCGATGCTGAGGCTGTTATCTCCCCGGCCTGGAATATCGGCCCCGGTCAGGCGCGGCCATGACGCCGCGGTGACTCCAACAATTCCGGCGCCGAGGGCTGTAAGGGCACTCCTGCGTGTGAATTCGCGCAAAGCCCCGTTGGTTCCCGACATGTAGATTCCCTTTCCTAACACGTGTTAGGAAGCATATTCCTGGCACCTAACACGTGTCAAGCGTCACAAGGATCTTGCGCCCACCTCACTACGCCCTGAAACGCTGTCGCGCCTTCACACGGACCGTCCAGAGAACTGTGGCACCCTAGACAGAATGAGTTCCCAGCAATTCCGCACCAGCGGGAGGTCGAGCAAACGGCCGCTTCAAAAGCCCACTGCAGGCGTCGGCACAGGATTTCTTTTCATCCTGGCCACCATCGCCAGCATGGTGGGCCTGGCCGCAACGTACTACTTCTTTGTGCGCACCACCATGGGTCAGTTCATCGACGAGTCAGCGCTGGTTGAAGCCACCGTGCTGGGCGGAACAGCCGGCAGGGCCTCTACGGAGTTCCTGGATATGCTGCCCATGATGTCACTCGCGATCGCCGCCATCATGGTGCTCTTCGTGACCATTGCACGCCGCCGCTGGAAAGCCGCCGGCATCGCCGTTGCCGCATGCATCGCCGCCAACGCGGCCACTCAAATCCTCAAGTTCCTCATTCCGGACCGGCCCGACCGCGGCGTCCAAACCCTTGAATTGAACTCCCTCCCCTCCGGACACACAACCCTCGCCGCCTCCGCCGCGGCTGCCGTGTTCCTTATGGTTTCCCCGCGCTGGCGCCCTCTGGCCGGATTCCTCGGCAGCACCTTCGCCGTGGCCACCGGCGTCTCCACGCTGATCAATCAGTGGCACCGCCCGGCCGACGTCGTGGCTGCTTTCCTGGTGGTCGGCGCCGTCATGCTCCCCGCCGGGTGGCTCATCCTCCGCACCGGCAGCAGCTGGAACGTCTGGAAGGGATACGGCGAGCACTGGGCCGCGTCCCGCCTGTGGGTGATGCTGACAGTTGTTGCCTTGGTGGTGGCAGGCATTGTCGCGGCCTACTCGCTCCTCCAGGTCATGCCCGGACTGAGCACCGACAGCACCATCGACTACTTCTGGGCCGGCACAGCGTTCATCGTGATCGCCGGCTACCTGTCCGCCCTTGGCGGCACATGGCTCTTCGGACTGGCAGCGCGGAAGGGCTAGGGCGCTTCACGCTCGACGACGGCACACCCTTACGCGCCACCTGCACCGCACGCTCGACGACGGCACGCCCTTACGCGCAGCACGCACCGGCCCGCGGGGGCAATCGGCGCTAAAGGGTGCCCAGCCCCGGAAGCCTAGTCGGCCGGACCGACCGAGTCGAAGAACTTGGGCTCCTTCGCGGCAGCAGCTCCGCGCACCCGGGCCTGCTCCTGAATGAAGTGTTGATCTTCATCCGTGAGGTGGGTGCCGCCGTGCGCGTCGACGCCCGCATTTTCCCCCGTTTCGCCATTGATGATCGCGGTAACGGTCCGCGGCACGATCATGGTTCCCGGATTGTCGATGAGCCACTGCTGGGTGTCCGGCGAGAGTTGGTCCCAGAATTCTTTGATGTGCACAACAATCAGCACTGCCCTTCATTGGTGGGGTGGATTCATGGAATGCGCCATAGCGCCGGTAGAACACTTGGGTGGCCGGGGATGTGGGTCACTTCAAGGCTACGCCCCGCCATGTGGATCCGGACCTGCTCGTCGCAATCTTTCCGGGGATGACGTCGACTGGGGCTCCGGCATGCGTTACAGTTAGTCCAATCGTTGGATAAACAGTGGCTAAGCCAGGAGTTCCCATGTCATTCACCCTCAGGTCCGACTCACCCAAGTCCAGCCGGAAACGAAGCAATCCAGTTGTCCCCGTAGCTGGTTCACGCGATCTGGTGGTGGATCTCATTCGTGTTGCCTGCATGTTTGCCGTGGTGGCCGTCCACCTTCTCATGATGGGTATCAGTGTGGACTCCGCAGGCATCGGGGTGGGCAATCCCTTGACCTCCTTGACTTGGTTTGCGCAGGGTACGTGGTTCGGACAGGTCATGCCGCTCTTCTTTGTGGTGGGCGGCTTCGCATCACTGACTTCCTGGCGCAGCTTGCAGCGCAAGGGCGGTGACGCCGGCGATTACCTCCGGAACAGGGTACTCAGGCTGGTACGCCCCACGGTCGCCCTTTATGCGTTCCTCACCGTTGCGCTGTGGAGCGCGACGGCGGCCGGCGTCCCGGGCGACCTCCTCACAGTTATCGCTGCGGGTGCCGGAGTTCAGCTGTGGTTCCTCGCTGCTTATCTGATCTGCCAGGCGATGGTGCCCACTATGGCGAAGTTCCACGGCCTGGCACCGTACCGGACCATCGCGGCGCTGGCCGCGGGCGCCGTCGTCGTCGATGGTCTTCGTCTGGGCTTGGAGCACAACCCGTGGGGTTTGGACTCAAATCCGATCGGCCTGCTCAACATGGTGTTCGTGTGGGGGCTTCTGCAGCAGTTGGGCTTCTTTTATGCGGACGGTTTCTTTGACCGCTTCGCTTCGTGGAAACTCGTTCTGGCCGCTGCCGGCTGCTACGCCGCAATGGTTCCGCTCACGCACGCCGGTCCCTACCCCGTGGATATGCTGACCAGCCAGAACCCGCCCATGTTTCCGCTGGTCCTGGTGGGCCTGGCGCACGTCCTGCTGGTGAAGGCCGCGTACCCGGTGCTGCAGCGATGTGTGCAAGTGGGCTGGGTACAGAAGGTGATGTTCGTAGTGGGCAGCCGCGCAATGACCATTTATCTGTGGCATCTGCCGTTGATCATCGCCCTGTTCGGGATCGCCTTGGTTCTGCGGCTGCCATTTCCGCAGCCTGCCAGCACAGAGTGGTGGCTAAGCAGGCCCTTGTTTTACATCGCGGCGTGGGCGCTGGTCCTGCTGGTTTCCATGCCGCTGCTCCGGCTGGAACTGGCCAGCACCGCGCTGGCAGCAGGTGAGCGCCGGCCCGCCATGTGGCGTATCGCGGCTGGCACCGTGCTGGCAATCATCCCGCCGTTCGTGGTGATGAGGCAGGCCCTTGACGTCACCAACGCCACCTGGGGTTTGGTCCTCTTGGTTATTGCCGTGGCGCTTGTTACCGGCAAGGTCCCCCAGCGGTCTTGGAGGACACCCCAGCCCGTGGGGCGGGCCGAAGCCTGACGTGTCCAAAAAAGCAAGCCTTCACCAGCGGGCTCCTGCGGGGTAGATTCTGCGCTACCGTACCCGGCCACCCAATTGCCGGGTCACCACAGGGAGATGCAGGACATGCATACAAAGCACAAACCACGCATTGAAAAACGAACCTCTGCCCTCGCAGCAGGAGTGGCGACCATCGCGATTCTTGCCGTAGCTATAACTCCACCCGCCCTGGCTGATAAGGGGACGGACAGCCAGGCCCTCCGCGACGCCGTCACTGCGGACGCAATCGTAGGCCACCTTGAGGAACTCCAAGCGATCGCCGATGCCAATGGCGGCACCCGGTCGGCAGGGACTACGGGACATGTAGCCTCCGCGGAATACATCGAGCAACAGCTGCGGGCAGCAGGCTATGTGCCCCAGCGCCAGTACTTCGAATATCTCAAGTTCAACCTGGCCAGTGAAGCTTTTGAACGTGTCACGCCAACCCCGCGGACATACACCGAGGATGACTTCGCTGCCATGTCCTACTCAGGTTTCGGCGACGTGACGGCAACGGTGACCGCGGTGGATATCAACCTCACAGGTGATCGTGCATCCACCAGCGGATGTGAGGCTGCCGACTTCACCGGCTTCGTGGCAGGAAGTATCGCCCTCATCCAGCGCGGAACCTGCCCCTTCAACACCAAGGCTGTAAACGCCCAAGCTGCCGGGGCTGCAGGCGTCATCATCTTCAACCAAGGCGACGCCGATGACAGGCTGGCACGGTTGGACGGAACGCTGGGCGCTCCGACGGCTGGCAACCCGGAAGTGACCATCCCCACTGTAGGCGCCAGCTTTGCAGTCGGTGAGGAACTGGCCGGCCTCACGGGTGCTACGGTACGGATCGCAGTTGAGGGCGATACCCAGCCGATCGAGACCTTCAACGTCCTGGCAGATACGGCCGGGCGTGCAGACCGCACTGTAGTGGTAGGTGCCCACCTGGATTCCGTCGCCGAGGGTCCGGGCATCAACGACAACGGCTCCGGATCCGGCGCCATCCTTGAGACGGCCTTGCAGTTTGCGGCGCTTGGAATTTCCCCGGAGAACCGCGTGCGGTTTGCCTGGTGGAGCGGCGAGGAAGATGGCCTGATTGGCTCTGACTACTACGTGGCCCAGCTGAGCAAGAGTGAGCTGAAGAACCACGCACTCAACCTCAACTTCGACATGGTGGCCTCACCCAACCCGGTCCGGTTCGTCTACGACGGTGATGGCAAACCACTCGGAACCGCGGGGCCCAACGGTTCGGCGTTGATTGAGAAGGTGTTCCTGGACTACTTCGCTTCCCAGGGTCTGGCCACGGAGCCCACAGAGTTCGACGGCCGCTCGGATTACTTCGGGTTCATCGAAAACGGCATTCCAGCCGGTGGCCTCTTCACGGGTGCTGAAGAGATCAAGACGGCGGAGCAGGCGACAATCTACGGCGGCACGGCCGGCGTTGCCTACGACCCCTGCTACCACCAGGCCTGCGATGACATCACCAACATTGATACAGCGGTCCTGGAACAGATGGCCGACGCCATTGCCCATTCCACGCTGGTCTTCGCGGAAACCCAGTCCGCGGTGAACGGTACGGCCAAGGGCACAGGCAGCAGCCTGAAGCTCGAATTCAAGGGCAACAAGGCAGTCCGCTAGTAGTTCTGTTTAAACGCGACAACGGCCGCAGGGCAATCCCTCACGGGGTTGTCCTGCGGCCGTTGGTGTTGGTGCGTTGGGGGTGAAGGGCGGCCTAGGTGTCGGAAGCGGCCTTTGCTGGAGCTGTATCCAACACACGCCGTTTCACGTCTTGACGGGTCGTCTCTGCTTGGAATCCGGAGGCAGTGAGTCCTGCCCGCCAGTCCCCGCGACACGTTGCCAGTTCTTCGAAGCACGCCCTGATCAGTTCCTTGGGCGGGGGGATGTGGCCGTCACCAGTGTCGGGCCCCCACCGGTCCATCAGCATGAAGAGGTTATCCGAGTCACCAACAACATCAACAAATGGCAGCTGGTGCTTTTGGATATGGAACCAATCCTTGGCGTTCTGGATAAGAGCCACCGTGTGACTGAAACCCGCCGAATACGCCGGAATAAGATTATGCGCCACGCTGGCCGGTAGTTCGGACATATCCTTGCCGTCCATCTCCCAGGCGTAGGT
>NZ_JABMCX010000153.1 GCF_013179505.1 Paenarthrobacter sp. CM16
CGCCATCGATTCGACATCCCGGCAAAGGCTTTAACTGCCCGCGTTAATGCCGGAATGTCTCCAATCCTACGCCAGCGCGGCCTCTGGTGAACCTACCGGGCCAGCCTGATTCGGCGCCCCGGGCATGGTGCGGACATTTTGTCTCAACTCGGCATCAAGCCGGTATCAATCATGTTTCAGTTGCTGCCGTTCCCCGCAAACCCGGCCGACCGCCGTCGACGATGTGCCAAGCTGGCATAGCGGATGGAAACAAAACCCCGCATTCCAGCTATAACAAGGCTGCAAAACCACGCACGGCAGGACAGGAAACCCATCAGGAAAACAGCCAGTAAAGTTCGTGGCGCCAACAAGCGGACCAAGTCCGCTGTTGCAGTGCCGGCGATGCTTGCTGTCCTCCTCCTGACCGGGTGCATCGCCAACGGCGGCGGCACCCAGGCCACCTCAACTCCCCCGCCGTTAACTGTCCAGGAAGCCCCGGCCAGCAACGCCCCGCTGGAGACAACCCAAGCCTCCACCAAAATCCCGGTCTACTGGATTGGACGGAGCAAAGAAGAGGTTTACCTCTACCGCGAGTTCAGGGACATCACCGGCGACGGAAATCCGGTGACCACTGCGTTGAAAATCATGATGGCGGAAAAGCCCCTGGATCACGACTTCTTCACCCCATGGCAGGAACCTGCCAGCCTGGCCACGTCCATCTCGGGGAAAAACGTCATCACGGTGGACATCTCCCGCGATGCCTTCAACTCAAACCTGGACGCCGGCATGGCGCAGCGGGCCGTACAGCAACTCGTATACACGGCTACGGCAGCAGCCTCGTCCTCAGGGCTGATCAACTCCGGCCAGCAAATCCAAGTGGTCATCCTGGTTGACGGCCATACGGACTACATGGCGTTCGGGCAAGTGCAACTCGGTGAGCCCATGACCCGCGACGCATCCTTGGTGGCGCCACTGTGGATCATCGATCCCCAAGAAGATGCCACCATGCCCACCGGATTGGTCAAATTCAACGGGCGGAGCACTGACAGCTCCAGGCCGATCGCCTGGCAGGTCCTTCAGGACAACGGCAAGGGCGAGAAGACCAGCCTTCTCACGGGCCAAACGCAAGCCACTGGCGAAGCAGGACAGTACGGCTTGTTCACCTTTGGCGCTACCTTGAAAGCCGGGCAGTACGAGGTCCGCGTCTCCCAAGTGGACAGTGCCGGTAACGCCATAGCGACCAGCACGGACACACGGCTGTTCAGGGTCGGCTGACTGCTCAGCCTCCGATAACCGGAACCCGTACGGCTACCAGCGGCCCAGGATGTCGCTCGCAAGGACGACGGCGGCCGGTCCCGCCGTCGAGGACCTCAAGACGTGGTTCCCCAAGAGCGCAGTCACGGCACCGGCGTCGCTGAGGCGCGTTACTTCGCGTGGCGAAATTCCGCCCTCGGGCCCCACGATCAACAGCACTTCACGGGGAACGGCAGCCTTGGTCGCCACCCACTCCTCCAGGACCGTCCGCAGGGGATTCTTCGCGTCTTCGTGCAAGATGATAGCCAAGTCAGCGTCGGCAACGGCCTTCGCCAATGACCCCGTGTCCACCATGCTGCGGACCTGAGGAATCCATGCCCGCCGGGCCTGCTTGGCCGCGGCAGTCACCACGGACTCCCATTTGGCATGGGCTTTTGCGGCGCGATCGCCCTTCCATCGAACAATGGAACGCTCTGACTGCCACGGAAGCACAGCATCGATTCCGAGTTCCGTGGCTGTCTCGATGGCCAGCTCGTCACGGTCTCCCTTGGCCAAGGCCTGGACCAGCACCAAACGGACATCCGGCTGCTCTTCAAAGACCACCTCGGCAGCAGTGACAGTCAAACCGGCGGGTCCCGCCTCGGCAACCGTGCCGGTCAACCGCGCGCCGGACCCGTCGGCAATATCAACGGACTCGCCCACCCCGAGACGCTTGACAGTGACTGCGTGCCGAGCTTCGGGACCTTCCAGTACGAAGGTGCCGCCGGGACTGACATCACCAAGGCTCCCGGCCGAGGTGAAGAAAACGGGGTTGCTCACCGCTACAGGTTACCGAGCTTGTCCCGAAGCTTGGCGAACATGCCGCCGCTGGCTACGAGCTTTCCCTCGGTGAACTGCTCTCCGCGAAGCTTGGCAAGCTGCTGCAACAGTTCTTCCTGAGCAGGATCCAGCTTGCTGGGCGTTTCAACATGGAGGTGTACCTTGAGGTCGCCGCGGCCGTAACCACGCAGGTGCGTGACACCCAAGCCCCGAAGGGTGATGACTTCGCCAGATTGGGTTCCGGCCTTGACATCAATGTCCTGCGCGCCGTCGAAGGTATCCAACTGCAGTTCGGTACCAAGCGCCGCGGCCGTCATGGGCACACTGAGAGTGGCGTGGAGGTCGTCACCTTCGCGCATGAACATGGAGTCATTGTTGACCCGGATCTCCACGTAGAGGTCGCCGGAGGGACCACCTGCGGGTCCTGCTTCACCTTGGCCGGACAACTGGATCCGCGTACCCGTGGCAACACCGGCAGGAACCTTGATGGTCAGGGAGCGGCGGCTGCGGATGCGTCCTTGCCCGTTGCACTCGTTGCAGGGGTCCTTGATGACTGTGCCGAAGCCCTCGCAGGAGCCGCAGGGGGCAGCGGTCATGACCTGGCCGAGGATGGACCGTACAGCGCGCTGGACTTGGCCGCTGCCGCCACAGATATCGCAGCGTTCGGGGTGGGTGCCCGGGCGGCAGCAGCTGCCGTCACAAGTGGGGCAGGTAACGGCCGTATCCACTTCGAGCTTCTTGTTGACGCCGAAAACGGCGTCCTTGAGGTCAATTCGAACGCTGATGAGGGCGTCCTGGCCGCGTCGGACACGGGAGGCGGGGCCGCCATGACCCCCGCCACCGCCAAAGAATGTGTCGAAAATATCCTGGAACGCAAAGCCCTGGCCGGCATATCCGCCACCAAATCCGTTGTCCGTTCCATTCTCGTTACCGGTGGCATCGTAGACGCGGCGCTTCTGGGGATCGGACAGGACCTCATAAGCATGGGTCACGGCCTTGAACTGTTCCGCGACGTCCTCACCCGGGTTGACGTCCGGGTGGAGTTTCCGCGCCAACTTGCGGTACGCCTTTTTGATCTCTTCCCCGGTGGCTTCCGGCGAGACTCCCAAAACGTCATAGTGGCTGCTCAAAGTCGGTTCTCTTCCTTGTTGTACTGCGGATGTTTCGTCGGACCGGCGTTCAGCCGCCGAGAATGCGTGAAAGGTATCGGGCCACTGCCCGGACTGCGGCCATGGTGGTCGGATAATCCATGCGGGTCGGGCCAAGGATTCCTACCTTGGCACCGGAGCCGTAACCGGTGGCCACCACGGAAGCTTCCGCCAATCCGTCGTAGGGATTCTCACGGCCGATGCTGACAGTGACGCCCCGTGGGTCATCCCCCATGTCTGACAACAACCGGAGCATCACAACTTGTTCCTCGAGCGCTTCAAGTACTGGACCAATACTCAACGGGAAGTCCACGTTGGACCTGGCCAGGTTGGCCGTTCCGGCCATCAGGATGCGCTCTTCGCGACTGGTGTCGCTCAAAGCCTGCAACCCGTTCGCCAATGTTTGAGCCAGCCCGCGAAGCTCCGGCGGGCAGAGGGCAACCACTGACGGCAGGACCTGCGGCAACAGGGCCAGTTGTGTCCCTGTGATGCTGCCCAGGAACCGGGACCTCAACTGCATCAGCGCTTCGTCGCCCACGGCAGACCCAGCCTCGATGACCTTCTGTCCAACGCTGCCGGTGTCGGCAATCAGCACCACCAAAACCTGTTGGGGGGCCAACAGGACAAACTCAACGTGCCGCACCAGGGCGCGGTTTGAGTGTGGATACTGCACGACGGCAACCTGGTTGGTCAGCTGCGACAGGAGCCTGACGGTGCGCTCAAGGATGTCGTCCACATCATCAGGGCCCTCAAGCAATGAATGGATGGCCCTGCGCTCGGCGGCCGAAAGGGGCTTGACCTGGGAGATGCGATCAACGAACAAGCGATAGCCCTTGTCCGTGGGAATCCGCCCGGCACTGGTATGCGGAGCTGCAATGAGCCCCTCTTCTTCAAGAACGGCCATATCATTACGGATGGTGGCGCTGGAAACTCCAAGATGATGCCGTTCCACAAGGGCCTTTGATCCAACAGGCTCCCGCGAATGCACGTAATCTTCAACGATGGCACGCAGTACTTCCAACTTGCGCGGCTCACTCATTGCTCCACCTCCTAACAACTGCCATGGTCACTGGGACCGGGTCCACTTAGCACTCAACATGCCCAAGTGCTAACCAGTCTAGTATGAGCCACCCCGTTGCTAGCATTGAACTTTCCCGGTCCAACCCGGCACAAGCCCGGCCGGCACAAACATTAACCCAGCACAAAAGGTAGGAATTCCTTGGCATTCGACACATGGGGTCCTCAGGATCTGTCAGCTCCTGCCAAACGTCAGCTGCCGGAAGTGGCCGTCCAGCGGGGGATGGTCCTGGAGGACGTCCAGTCGGGCTGGGTGGGCGAAGTCACCCGGGTCGAAAAAACCGGCGGCATGCACATCGTTTCCCTGGAGGACAGGCGGGGAAAGACCAAGTCGTTCCAGCTCGGATTCGGCTTCCTGCTTGAGGGACAGCCCATCCGATTGATGCCCCCTGCCCCGCGTCAACCGGCGTCGGCTGTTCGCAACGGGCGGACAGCCTCCGGTTCGGTAAAGGTCCAAGGTCAACGCGCACAAGTGGCCAAAGCCAGCCGCATCTGGGTGGAGGGAAAGCACGACGCCGAACTCGTCGAGAAGGTCTGGGGCGACGATCTTCGTGTAGAGGGCATTGTGGTGGAGCCCTTGCATGGTGTCGATGACCTCAAATCAGCGATCTCGGCTTTCAACCCCGGCCCCGGTCGGCGTCTCGGCATCCTGGTGGACCACCTTGTGGATGGCTCCAAAGAATCCCGGATCGCCGCCGACGCTATGACGGTTCCGGGAGCCGCGGGCAACGTCCTCATTGTTGGACACCCCTATATCGACGTATGGCAGGCCATCAGGCCCAAGGTGCTTGGCATTGAGGCCTGGCCGTCCGTGCCGCGTGGAACTGACTGGAAGACCGGAATTCTGACCGCTTTCGGCTGGCCTCACGAGACCGCCGAAGACGTGGGCCTCGGCTGGCAACGGCTCCTCGGCGCAGTCCGGACTTACGCGGACCTTGAGTCTTCGCTGCTGGGCCGGGTGGAGGAAGTCATCGACTTTCTCACAGTTCCGTGACCTTGCCCGCAAAGCAGCAGCAAGTGACGTGTCATCGTGGCGTTTGTCCTGTGAAGGCAGCCGGGGCCGGTATTCTGGGACAGCAACACCGCAGCATCTTTACAGTAAAGGGAACACACCGTGGCAGAGAACGCTCCTGAAGAACCGGGCAGCGCCGCAGGCCAGCCCCAGTACCATGGCGCGCCGGCAAACGCGCTGCCACTGACCGCCAGCGAGGACAGGCAGTGGGCCACTTTGGCACACTTTGGCGGCATCCTGGGTTGCCTGCCATCGCTCCTGATTTACCTGATCTTCCGTGACCGTGGTCCTTTCACGGCTCAGGAGTCCAAGGAAGCGTTGAACTTCACCCTTCCTCCCACCATCGCTGCTGTTGTGGCCAACATCCTGGTGCTGCTGCCCGTAGTGGGCAACATCTTTGCCGTGATCGCCACCGGAATCTGGGTAGCCCTGACCTGCTTCTCCGTGTCCGCTGGAATCAGGGTCAACCATGGCCAACCGCATCGGTACAAGCTCAACCTGCGCTGGATAAAGTAACCCACCCCGCCGCAGCCTGGCCGGGCTCAGCCGGGCAGGCCGCGGGTTGGCCGGGCCAGCGGGGCGTGCCGCGGGTTGGCCGGGCCAGCGGGCGTCAGTCGGGAAGAATCCTGCGGACTACAGCGTCCGCCAAGAGGCGGCCCTTCAGCGTAAGAATCAGACGGCCCTTGAAAGCCTGCACGGGATCCACCAACTGCTCAGCTATCAGCCCGGCCATTGCATGGCGCCCCACCGCGTCCAGAGCATCCACCGACAAACCTGTACCCAGCCTCGCCTCCAGCATGATGCGCTCGACTTCCCGGGTTTCGGCGTCCAAGGTCTCCCTGCCTGCCGCCGGTGAACTTCCGGCAGCCAAACGGCCCGCGTAGGCGGTGGGGTGCTTAACGTTCCACCACCGGACCCCTCCCACATGGGAGTGAGCGCCAGGGCCGATGCCCCACCAGTCATCGCCGCGCCAGTAGGCCAGGTTGTGCCGGCATGCCTGGTCCGGCGTCCGGGACCAGTTGCTGACCTCATACCAATCCAGGCCGGCTTTGGAAATCAATTCATCGGCCAACTCGTATTTGGCGGCGTGATCGTCGTCGTCAATTCCGGGCACTTCGCCGCGGCGGATCTGGGCCGCGAGCTTGGTTCCGTCTTCGACGATCAATGCATACGCGCTGATGTGGTCAGGCTGATAGGAAAGAGCCGTCTCCAAGGACAGCCGCCAGTCGTCCATGGACTCACCCGGCGTGCCGTAGATGAGGTCCAGGCTCACCGCGAGTCCGGCTTCGCGGGCCCACTGGACCACGAGCGGCACACGGCTGGGGGTATGCGTGCGGTCAAGGACCTTCAGCACGTGAGGTACAGCTGACTGCATGCCGAACGAGACCCTGGTGAACCCGGCATCAGCCAGCACTTTGAGCGACTCAGGGGTCACGGAATCGGGATTGGCTTCGGTGGTCACCTCGGCTCCGGGCTCAAGTCCCCAATGGTGGACGGCCGCCCGTAGGATTCGTGCCAGATCTTCCGCAGGAAGGAGGGTGGGAGTACCGCCGCCAAAGAAAACAGTGCTCATGCGCCGGTGGGGCAGCCCGGAGGCCTCCAGTGCAACAGCTGCGAAGTCGAGTTCGCTCACCGCCGTTGAAGCGTAGGCATCCTGGGAGGCCCCGCCACCGAGCTCGGTGGCCGTGTAGGTGTTGAAGTCACAGTAGCCGCAGCGAACTGCGCAAAACGGGATATGGACGTAGAGCCCGAACTTACGGTGCTCGACGCCGGCCAGCACCTGCGACGGAAGTACTCCGTCCGCAGGTGCCGGATCGCCCAAAGGTAGGACGCTGGGCATCTACTTCTTGGCCTTGTCCTTGGACTCGTCGGTGGTCAGGGCTGCAATGAACGCTTCCTGGGGAACCTCGACGCGACCCACCATCTTCATGCGCTTCTTGCCTTCCTTCTGCTTTTCCAGCAGTTTGCGCTTACGGGTGATGTCACCGCCGTAGCACTTGGCAAGAACGTCCTTACGGATGGCCCGGATGCTCTCTCGGGCAATAATGCGTGATCCGATGGCTGCCTGGATGGGAACCTCGAACTGCTGCCTCGGGATGAGCTCACGGAGCTTACCCGTCATCATCACACCGTAGGCATAGGCCTTGTCACGGTGGGTAATGGCGCTGAAGGCATCCACTTGTTCACCCTGCAGCAGGATGTCGACCTTGACCAGGTCTGCCACTTGCTCGCCGTCGGCTTTCCAGTCCAGCGAAGCATAGCCGCGGGTCTTGGACTTCAAGAGGTCGAAGAAGTCGAACACGATCTCGGCCAACGGGATCCAATAGCGGAGCTCTACGCGGTCCTCGGACAGGTAGTCCATACCGCGCATCTGGCCGCGGCGGCTCTGGCAGAGTTCCATGATGGACCCAACAAACTCGTTGGGTGCCAGGATAGTGGCCGAAACCATCGGCTCGCGAACCTCGGAGATCTTGCCCGTGGGGTACTCACTGGGGTTGGTGACGTGGATGACCTTTTTGTCTTCCAGGGTCACCTCGTACTCCACGTTGGGAGCTGTGGAGATAAGGTCCAGGTTGTATTCACGCTCAAGGCGCTCACGGGTAATTTCCAGGTGCAGCAAGCCGAGGAACCCCACGCGGAATCCGAAGCCCAGTGCCGCGGACGTCTCGGGCTCGTAGACCAGAGCGGCATCGTTGAGCATCAGCTTTTCAAGGGCGTCGCGGAGCACAGGGTAGTCGGTTCCATCCAGTGGATAGAGGCCGGAGAAAACCATCGGCTTCGCATCTGCGTAACCGCTGAGTGACTCTGACGCCGGTTTGGCCAGGTTGGTGACGGTATCTCCAACCTTGGACTGCCGGACATCCTTCACACCGGTGATCAGGTAACCCACTTCACCGACACCAAGGCCCTTTGACGGAGTGGGCTCCGGTGAGCTCACTCCAATTTCCAGGAGCTCGTGCGTTGCCCGGGTGGACATCATCTGGATGCGTTCGCGCGGGTGGAGCATGCCGTCCACCACGCGGACGTAGGTGACAACGCCGCGGTAGGTGTCATAGACGGAGTCGAAGATCATGGCCCGGGCCGGCGCGTTGGGATCGCCCACGGGAGCAGGAAGATCGCGCACAATCTTGTCCAGCAATGCCTCGACGCCGACGCCGGTCTTACCCGAGACCTTGAGGACATCCTCCGGGTCTCCGCCAATGAGGTTGGCAAGTTCTGCCGCGTACTTCTCAGGCTGGGCAGCCGGAAGATCGATCTTGTTCAGCACAGGAATGATGGTGAGGTTGTTTTCCATTGCCAGGTACAGGTTGGCAAGAGTCTGGGCCTCAATGCCCTGGGCAGCATCCACCAGCAGCACTGCGCCTTCACAAGCGGCGAGCGAGCGGGAAACCTCGTAGGTGAAGTCGACGTGGCCGGGAGTATCGATCATGTTCAGCGCGTAGCTGTTGCCATCAAGTTCCCACGGCATGCGGACAGCCTGGGACTTGATGGTGATGCCGCGCTCACGTTCGATATCCATACGGTCCAGATACTGGGCCTTCATGTCGCGTTGCTTAACGACGCCGGTGTACTGCAGCATGCGGTCGGCCAGGGTGGACTTACCGTGGTCAATGTGGGCAATGATGCAGAAGTTCCGGATGATGGCCGGATCTGTTGCGGCGGGCACCGGTGCGGTGCGGGCCATGGGAGACACGCAGGATCCTTACTGTCGACACTCACACGGCTATTCCTGGAACCGGGCATAGGCCAGCCGGAACACGCCGCGCATCTGATCCTCTAGTGTCCCATGAACCTGCGCTTCGCCGTGCATTGCGTTCCTGGCGCTTGAAGCCGCCGGCTGTAGCGTTGTCACATGGCTTTCGACTTGCGCCCCTTGGGCAAACTCATCCTGCGATCCTTCAAAGCCCTCGGCGGCAACAGCACCAAAGCAGCCACTCCGCCAGGTGCCGGCAGGACGAAGGCCCTGCGGACCGACGTCGTGAATCAGCAAGCCGCCTATCCCGGCGACTTCCGCGGCTCCCTTAAGGTCAGCTACTCCCCCAAGCCCGATGGCCAACCGGATCCCGGCGAGATTGTGTGGAGCTGGGTCCCCTTCGAAGAGGACCACGCACGAGGCAAGGACCGGCCCGTTCTCTTGGTGGGTCGGGACCGCGAATGGCTTTTGGGCCTCATGCTGACAACCAAGGACCACGACAACGGAGTGCGGGCGGCCGATTACGTTGACATAGGTACCGGCCCTTGGGACAGGCAAGGCAGGCCCAGCGAAATCAACATCGGACGCGTTATCCGGCTGGATCCTGCTGCGGTCCGGCGCGAAGGCGCCATCCTGGGCAAGGCGCAATTCCGGGAGGTAGCCCGGGCACTCCAGACTCGGCATTAGCCGTGCAGGACGCCCGGTTCTCTACAAGCCCGGACTTTCTGCTATCCTTTATAGCTGTGTGTCCGTGCAGGTCGACGGCCACTCATGGTTGGCTGCCATAGGCATCCCCACGCCGCTCAGTCGATGGCCAACCTGAAAACCCTCTAGACCATTTCCGCATTAAAAAGAGAGTTCATACGTGGCTAATATCAAGTCCCAGAAGAAGCGCATCCTCACCAACGAGAAGGCTCGCCTGCGCAACAACGCAGTCAAGTCCGAGCTGAAGACGGCCATCCGCGCCGTCACCACCGCCGTTGAGTCTGCTGACAAGGATGCTGCTGGAACTGCACTTGTTGCTGCCAGCCGCAAGCTGGACAAGGCTGTCAGCAAGGGCGTTATTCACAAGAACAACGCTGCAAACCGCAAGTCGGCGATCTCCAAGAAGGTCAACGCACTCTAAGGTTTTCCAGTTCGACTGAGCTGATCAAAAGGCCGGCGCCCATTGGGTGCCGGCCTTTGGGTTTAAGCAGCGGTATGGGCGGCGGCGATGCCGCTGCCTGCCTGCTGGCTTCAGCGCCGACTGGCCGACATGGCAATGACAGTCACCGCGTGCTCCACGGCGTAAACAGGGTCCCGCGACTCACCCTTCACCTGCGCGTCAGCCTCTGCGATGACCTGGATTGAACGGATCAGGCCCTCGGGAGTCCATCGCCGGACATCCCGCTGCGCCTGCTCAACAAGCCACGGCTGCATTCCCAGATTCTTGGCGATGGTGGCAGGCGAACCATTGGCCCCCGCAACTTTGGCCAACGTCCGCAGCTTGGCAGCCAGCGCCGCAACCAACGGAACCGGATCCACCCCGGTGGCCAGTGCATGCCTCAGGGTGGACAATGCCACCGGCCCATTGCCTGCCATCGCAGCGTCCGCCACCTTGAACGCCGTAGCCTCGACCCGGCCGCCGTAGTAGCGCTCAACGGTCTCCGCCGTCACAGCGGTAGTGGCATCGGAGATCAACTGGTTGCACGCCGCTGCCAGCTCGGAAAGGTTGGCGCCCACTGCGTTCACCAGCGCCTGGACGGCTTCGCCCTCAATGCGGCGGCCTCCAGCCCTGAACTCCGAGACGACGAATGCTGTCTTGTCCGAGTCCTTTTTCAGCGGCTGGCAATCGATGACGGGCCAGCCGGCGGACTTCACGGCATCGAGCAACTTTTTGCCGCGCACTCCTCCGGCATGACGCAACACGAGGACGACGTCCTGGTCCGGATGCTGGAGGTAGGCCAGTCCGTCCGCGAGGAAGGCGTCATTCATGGCTTCGAGGCCCTCGACCTCAATCAGCTTGCCCTCGCCGAAGAGGGATGGCGTCACGGTCATCGCCAGGGAACCGGCCTCGTAGGAGGCTGCGTTCAGTCGGCTGAGCTCGACATCAGGGGTGGCGCTTCGCACCTGCGTCCGGATGGCGTCAATGGCCCGGATACCGAGATAATCTTCCGGTCCCATGATCAGTACGACGGCGGCCGGCGCGGCATCGCGCCAGCTGACGGTGTTCGCCGCGACGCTCTTGGCCCGGGTGTTTTGGGCAGCAGCCACAGGTGGTTCCTTCCGGACGTTTCTTTGCAAGATTCAAGTCTGCCATGTCTGCCATGGGTCCGCGTTCGGCGCTCATGCGAACGGGACCCGGCTTGCTGCGTAGGGCCTTGCTCCCGAGGCGCCAACAGACGTTCGAGGAGCACCATCACGGCGCCATGCAGTCCCATGACGTGTCGCCACACACGCGCCGGGTGCAACGCCATCCAGACGGCCAAGAGTGTCACCACCGAGGAGAGCACCATGGCCGCTACTCCCACCGGGCCCTCGGCCCACGGCAATGCAGCTCCCGGTAAGCCGGCAAAAAACCTTGCCACTCCCGCCACCAATCCAGCGCAGGTCCCCGCAACAGCGATGGGCACCACCGCGAGCCAGGGCAG
>NZ_JABMCX010000154.1 GCF_013179505.1 Paenarthrobacter sp. CM16
CAGGTCCTGGACGTAGCCGCGCAACTGGGTGAGGTTCCCGGGCTCGTACAGCCAGCCGGTGCGGGAGTTTTCTACGAGATCCAGAGGACCGCCACGGCCGGTCGCCACCACCGGAACGCCCGATGCCATGGCTTCCTGGATGGTTTGGCAGAAGGTCTCGAACTCGCCGGGATGAACAAACAGGTCAAAGCCCGCAACAGCCTCCGCGAGTGCATCCCCGCCAAGGAATCCGGCAAAGTGCGCGTTGGGGAGCTGCGCCTCAAGGGCCGCGCGCTGCGGGCCGTCACCGACGATCACCAGCTTCGTGTTGGGCAGGTCCGCCAGCACGGCAAGATCCTCAACCTGCTTCTCCACGGCGAGCCGACCGACGTAGCCGATGATCCGGTGACCGTCGGGCGCTACCGAGCTGCGCCACGCCGTCGAACGTTTAGCGGGGTTAAAGCGGGCGGTATCCACACCGCGTCGCCACATGTCCACGCGCAGGATGCCACGTCCGCGCAACTGGTTCAGCGCGAACGTGGACGGCACAAGGGTTCGGGTGGCCAGGAGGTGGATGTTGTCCACGCGGTTCCAGGCCCAGTTCGCCAGGAACGGCACGCCATAACGGGCGGCGTAGCTGGGAACCTCGGTTTGGTAGATCGCCACAGTCGGGATGCCGAGTTGGTGGGCGGCCTGCACAGCGCGCCAGCCGAGGACGAACGGGGAGGCGAGATGAACGACGTCGGGGGAGAAATCGGCAAGGATTCGCTTGACCCGATTCACACCACCCAACGCAACCCGCACATTCGTGTAACCGGCCAGCGGCACCGAGGGAAGCCGGTGCACATACGCACCCTTCTCGACGCTCGAAACATCAGTGTCCGACGTCGACGGCGCGATCACCATCACCTCATCCCCGCGCTCCTGCAGATGCTCCAGCACCCGCAGTATCGAGTGGGTTACCCCATTCATCAATGGCAGGAATGATTCGGCGACGATTGCGATCCTCACGCCTTCCACGGTGGTCGGGGCGGTTGGCGTGGCGGGTTCGATCCGGTGGCCTGTGGAGGAAGAGTTGGTTAACAGGTGGTTCTCTGTTTTGTCCCAGCGTCCGCGTAGACTTCCGGTATCCGACGTGCTGGGCGTCGAAAGTTCTGGGGGTCTTGCCATGGTTGCTGCTGGGGATAGTTCGCGCGCGCTTGGGGGAGTAAACGTACGACGGCGGCGCCGGGCAGCGGCGGGCATGGTCGCCGTCGGGTTGGGATTGGCTTTGTTGTCCGGGCCTTTGGGCCTGAATGCTACGCCGGCTGTTGCTGATGCCGTGACGGATTTTGTTCCGGTGGGCGAACGCCCGGGAAATATCGCCGTCAACCCTGTGACGAACAAGGCCTACGTGGCTTCCTTCGAAGGCGTTTCCGTCATCAACGGCGTTAGTGCCAGCGGCACCATAAACACCGGTGACATGCCCTGGGATGTCGACGTCAACACCGTCACCAACACTGTCTACGCAAGCCTGATCGGTGGAACGGTCGCAGTGGTGGACGGGGCCACGGAGCTTGTCAAAGCGTCAGTGACAGTGGGCAACGAGCCCTACACTGTGACCGTCAATGAGACGACGAACAAGATATACGTAAGCGTCAAAGGTGGTGTCACCATCATTGACGGAGCCACCCTGGCCACCACGTTTGTACCGCTGGCCGGCGGAGCGCAGGACATCGTGGTGAACCCTGTGACCGGCAAGGCCTACGTCATCTCCGACGGAACCATCAAGGTCATTGGAGCAGGCGGCTTCGTGACGGGAACCATCGCCCCGAGCGGGAGCCCCGTCCTCAATGTGGCTGTGAACACCGTGACCAATAAGGTCTATGCGAGCACGGGAGCCAACTCAGGTGCCAAACTCCTGGTCATCGACGGAGCCAGCGACACTATCGACGCAACTCTGGCATCCTCCAGCCAACTCGGCCTCGTTGCTGTTAACACCGCCACCAACCGGATTTATGTTGCCGTGGACGGGCCGTCAACTGCTGGCGGCGTGAAGGTCTTCAACGGCTCAACCAACGCCGAGATCGCCACCATCGGGACCACTACCCGCGTAAACGAGCTAGTGGTCAACCCCACCAACAACAAGATCTACGCCGGCAGCTACAGCGGCGGCACTACCGTCATCAACGGGCAGAACAACACCCATTACACCGTGTACACAGGCAACGAGCCCGTGGCCGCAGGCATCAACACCACCACGGACAGGGTCTACGTGGTCAGCTACCTGCGGGCATCCGTGGGCATCATTGACGCAAACGTTGAGCCGCCGGTCAAGAACGACTTCAACGGTGACGGTGCTGCTGATGTCCTGGCCCGGGAAGCTTCGGGCGTCCTGTGGCTCTACCCGGGCAACGGCTCAGGTGGTTGGCTGCCGCGTATCCAGGTGGGCCAAGGGTGGAACGTCATGAATGCCCTGGTTGCTCCCGGCGACTTCAACGGTGACGGCAACGCCGACGTCCTGGCTCGTGACACCGGCGGGCTGCTCTGGCTCTACCCGGGCAAGGGTTCAGGTGGCTGGTTTTCCCGCGTTCAGGTCGGCACAGGCTGGTCCGGTATGACCGCCATCGAATCCGCGGGGGACTTCAACGGCGACTCCCATGTGGACATCGCAGCCCGAACCGCCTCAGGCGTGCTGATGGTGTACCGCGGCAACGGAGCCGGTGGCTGGCTTTCTCCCATCCAAGTGGGCACGGGCTGGAACGGCATGTCCGAGATCACCGGCGTGGGCGACTTCAACACTGACGGCGTCTCCGACCTTGTTGCCCGCGACAGCTCCGGCGCCCTCTGGCTCTACCCGCCCAATGGATACGGAAGCTGGCAGCAGCAGCGCGTCATCGGGCAGGGCTGGAACGTCATGAACTCCCTAGTTGGCCCGGGCGACTTCGACGGCGACGGAAGTGCCGACATCCTGGCCCGGAACGCCGCCGGCGAGCTGTGGCTCTACGCCGGCAGCGGGGGAACGGCGTGGCCCACGGCTTCCCGCGTTGGCACGGGGTGGGGCGGGATGACAGCGATTCTTTAGTTCACATCACAAGCTGTAGACTCCGCTCATCGACGCGGCAGTCGCGTCTCATTTTCTGGGGGTCCCCTTGGGTTCTGTCGCGTCTGGTTCTACTGTGTCCGGATTGAAAAAGTTGGGTCGAAAGCGGACGACGGCGGCTCTTGCCGTTGTGGGTGCGATGGCCGTTTCGCTGTTGGTTGGGTCGCCGGCGAAGGCTGACTCGACGTCGTTTGATATTGCCGTAGGCAAGGCCCCGCATGACATTGCAGTGTCAGGCAATGGGGACGTCTATGTGGCCACCGACAGCGGAGTCTCCGTCATCGATGCGGAAACCCGAAAAGTGACGACAGTTGACGTGGGTGGCGTCGCTCAGGGTGTTGCGACCTTGGGAAGCAGCACTGCCTACGTCAGCGTTGCAGGCAAAGCGGGTGCTGCAGGGTCCGTGGTCATCATGAATGAGGCCACTGTCGCGGGAAGGGTCAAAACAGGAGCCAACCCGCAAACAGTGGCCATTAACCAGGTCACCCGGAAAGTGTATGTTTCCTACAGTTACGGGATCACCGTCATTGACCCTTGGGCTGAACATGCGACGGTCGATATCCCCTACTACAACTCAACTCCGCGGAGCATGGTTGTCGATTCATCGCGAAACAGGGTGTTTGTCCCCACAGGCGGTGGCGTTCTCACTGTCATCGACGGACAGACGAACTTCAAGAACGTTTATGTGTTGGGCGGCGGTGATGCGATTGGTCATGCCGTCAACACCCGGACCAACGAGGTCTTTCAAACCCTTGCAGGAAGTTATCTAGGCCGTCCGCAAAGCGATTTGGGAATCGTTGAAGACTCCCCCCATGCGAGCTTTTTGTACCGGCAGGATGAGACTTTCGGGAAGGTGGCTGTGGATTCCTGGACCGGAAATGTTTATGTCGAGTCCACGAATGCTGGTGGCAGTTCGTCGATTGTGCTGGTGAATCCAGCTACGGCGCAGAAGATCGCCCAGATTAGCGTTCCGAGCGAGCCGACCGCATTGGCCGTCGATTCCACGCGCCACAGAACATATGCTCCCTTGAGCCGTGGGGGTGTCGCCGTCATCGATTCATCCAACACCTCGTCAGTTGTTCGAACCGGAGTTCAACCTGTAGCCGTTGCGGTCCACGAGTACACGGGCGCAACGTACGTGGCGAATCAGGGAAGTGCCTCGGTGACGGTTGTGCAGTCCGCCGATCCCAGACCCGTGAAGAACGATTTCAACAATGATCGAAATGCAGACGTTTTAGCGCGTGACGGCTCCGGCGTGCTCTGGCTCTACCCGGGGGATGGTGCTGGCGATTGGCTCGACAGGCGCCAAGTCGGCCAAGGCTGGAACATCATGACGTCTATGGTTACTCCTGGCGATTTCAACGGTGACGGCTATTCAGATGTCCTTGCCCGCGACTCTTCCGGCGTGCTGTGGCTCTATGGCGGGAACGGCTCTGCCGGCTGGTTGCCACGTGTGCAGATTGGCTTGGGGTGGAGCGGCATGACGGCAATCACCTCAGCAGGCGATTTCAATGGCGACGGCAACCTGGATGTTGCCGCACGGGACGGTAGTGGCGTCTTGTGGTTGTACCCAGGAAATGGCAAGGGCGGCTGGCTGACCAGGGTCCAGATCGGTTCTGGCTGGTCATCCATGACGGACATCCTGGGCGTTGGTGACTTCAACACCGACGGCGCATCTGACCTGATGGCGCGGGATTCCGGCGGTCGGCTCTGGCTCTACCCCGGAAACGGTGCAGGCGGCTGGTTGCCTCAAGTTCAATACGGCCAGGGATGGAATGGCATGACGGCGCTCTTCGCGACTGGTGACTTCAGCGGTGATCGAAAAGCGGACATCATGGCTCGCGATTCGTCCGGCGCATTGTGGCTCTTTTCCGGAAGCGGCGGCGCAAAGTGGCCGATCGGGAGTGTCATCGGTCAGGGCTGGAACGGTATGACCGCGATTCTCTAAGGTGATGAACGGCAAAACCCCCGGATGCAGTTCATGCAGTCGGGGGTTTTGACGTTCCATGTCTAGACCTCGCTCCGAGAGCAGAGTGGGCAGTTAATAGTGGTTCGTAGCGCAGTCTCTGGGCGACGTGAGGCTGAAATTGTCACAATCAGAACCATTCAAATGTTGCATCGCTAGCGCTGGTATCTTGGCTGCTAGCGAGCCCTCCGGAATACGGCACTCAGGCCCTTCCAGAGTTTCGGCGTCGCTTCAAAAAGGGGACATTTTGAAGAAATTACTTGCACTTGTTGTGCTCACTGGAATTGCGTTGACCGGCTGCGGAAAGGCATCTTCTGCACAACCAGTGGCCAGCACTACCGTAGCCGCTGAACAGAACATCGCGGTGCCGAACGTTGTTGGACTCACCCTCGATAAAGCTACTGATCAACTTAAGGATCTCGGGCTCAAAGTTGAAGCCGAGGATGTGAACGACGGTAAGACCATCCTTTCCAAGAAGAACTGGGAGGTAGTCAGCCAAGATCCAAAGCCCGCAGCCCAGGTTGAAAAAGACTCTAAGATAAAGCTCGGAGTGCGACACCTCACCGACGAAACTGCGACGCCGACTCCCACGCCTACCCCCACGCAGGCAGTAGTCCCATTAGTGGCACCGCCCGCCCCGCCAGTCGTCGAGACTCCGGCGGTTGTTGTGCCGCCGCCGGTAGTTGAGGCACCACCAGTTGCTCCGGCCGTGCCTGCCAAACCACCTGTCCAACAGGCTCCACCCGCGGCCCCGGCGCCCTACTACAAAAACTGCGCGGCTGTCAGGGCTGCTGGTGCTGCCCCGATCCATATCAGCCAGCCTGGCTACGGAAGTCACTTGGACAAAGACGGAGACGGGTGGGGCTGCGACAAATAGTCGAGTCGGATCACCAGTAGTGACAGGTGCGGCCCTCCCCTATGTGAGGGCCGCACCTTATTGCGGACCAACTTCGAGGCAGTCGGAGCGGGGGATCGGGCACAACCTGAGGGCTTGCGAATCCACGGAACGGTCTTCGATACCTGCTCAGGCATCGAACCCTTTGCTTGAGGGCGCGTAGGGTAGGGACTTCAGTTCCTCTACTGCTCCCCACCCCGCGCCCGCTTCAAATCCTTCCGCAGCCCCCGGTTATCAGCCCGGAGCTCCCGGTTGTCATCAGCAAGCCCCCGGTTGTCCTCGCTCAACCCCCGGTTCTCAGCCTCCAACTCGAGTACCATTTTCACGCCGGCGAGGTTGAGCCCTTCATCCAACAACACTCCGATCCTGCGAAGCGTCACAAGGTCGTCCTCGCTGTAGCGACGCGTACCGCCGTCGGTCCTGTCCGGGGTGACCAGGCCCTTGCGCTCGTACTGCCGGATGTTCTGCTGGCCCGTGCCAACAAGCTCCGCCGCCACAGAGATCGCGTAGACCCCGCGCGCGTCACGGTCGTCAGCAGAAGCGGGGGTGCCGTTTGCCGCGGAAGCAGCCGGGCCGCCGTCGTACTCTTCAGCGGCAGTCGTGCCATCCGAAGCTGCCATCAAAGACCTCCAAAAATCTACCGATGAACTACTTGCATCCACTCTCTCACCAGTGCTATAAAAAATCTATACCAGCTGATACAGATCAAGAGGCTGGCATGGACAACAAAATCAGCATCAAGATCTAAGGAGTGAGAACCAAATGCTGATGCGCACTGACCCGTTCCGCGAATTCGACAGGCTCGCCCAACAGGTTTTTGGCACAACAGCACGCCCGGCCGGAATGCCGATGGATGCATGGCAGGAGGACGGACAATTCGTTGTTGCCTTCGACTTGCCAGGGGTTGATCCGGAGACCGTGGATCTGGATGTTGAACGGAACGTCCTCACGGTCAAGGCCGAGCGCAAGTCGCCCGCGGGCGAGAACACCGAGATGCTCGCCGCCGAACGCCCCCAAGGCGTCTTCAGCCGCCAGCTCATCCTCGGCGACACCCTCGATACCGACGGCATCCAGGCCAACTACGATGCCGGCGTCCTGACACTCCGGATCCCGGTGGTAGAGAAGGCCAAGCCGCGGCGCATCGAAATTACTTCCAGCGGGCAGAGGCAGGAAATCAACGCATAACCCGTACGCTCCGCCGGAAGGCTCACCCGGGGGTGGCCCGCCAGCGGAGCGCCGGACGGGAATGACGGAAGCGGCCGCATCGGAATAGTTGGGCGCAGGCTTCGCGCCACGTCACAGCGTTTTTTAGCGCACATGAAAGCGGCCCCCGATGTCGTCTCCCGAGTGATGGCCCCCGGTTCAGCCGGGGGCCATCTCCAACTCCGCGGCAGAAACCGGAATCAGCAGTGAGTACCCAACCTGACCACTACGCCACCCTTCACGTGTCGCCGGACGCGACGACCCGTGAGATCACGCGCGCCTACCGCACGCTGCTTCGGACCCATCACCCGGACACCCGCCAAAAGGTCGACGACGGCGACACCACCTCCGCGGCCGACCTCCAGGAACTGCACGCCATCATGCAGGCGTACGTCGTTTTGTCGGACCCAAGGAAGCGGGCGGCTTACGATCGTGCGCGGTCCGGCACACCCGGCCCCCGGGGCGGAAGTTCGTCCGGAACCGAGGGTACGCCGGTGAAAATCCGGGTGCACCGTGATGAGACTTCACCCAAACCCGCCGGGAGCGCTCAGGAGTCACCGCTGACTTTTGGGCCGCCCCGCTGGGAGCCATCTGTCCGCAACCTCAGATCTCCAAGGAGTCATTCATGAGCGCCTGGCGTCCGTACGACGGCCACATCATTCCTGCGTTCTACGAACGGTTCGAGAAACGTTGGGGAAGGGGAACCGCGCCCTTCCTGGACCCCGAAGTCCACGAACAGCCGATGCCCCGGGCACAGTGGATCAATCCGGATACCGGCGCTGCGGTTGCCGTGGTGCCGATCTGGACCGAGGACCCCGAGCACCGGTCTTTCGGCGTCTTCTACCTGCCACCCGCCGGCGATATCTGGATGCTCCGGCCCGGCCCCACGACTTTTCTGGAACCCAGTGGGGGAGCCAACAGGGAGCAGGTGACACTCCGGAACGACGCCTTCAAGAAGGCCGTCAATCATGCCAAGGAGTTCATGTACGGGCCGCAGCTTTAGCGGATGCCCGCGAGGGGTTAGCTCTCGGCAGTAAGTGTGGGCTTCAAAGTGCTGAGATGTCGCCCCTCGGCGGGGGTCTGGGGTTTCATGGCTCGCGAGGGGTGAGCTCTCGGGAGTAAGTGTGGGCTTCGAAGTGCTGAGATGTCGCCCCTCGGCGGGGGTCTGGTGGGGTGTGCGCTTGAGTTAGCCGGCCGCCGTCGTGCGTTACTTGGGTGAGGGGTTAGATCTCGGCGCTAAGGGGGCCTCAGAGTGCTGAGATGTCGCCCCTCGACGGGGGTCTGGGGTTTCATGGCTCGCGAGGGGTGAGCTCTCGGCAGTAAGTGGTGCTCCAAAGTGCTGAGATGTCGCCCCTCGGCGGGAGGAGGTGGGGTACAGGAGACGCAAGGAGGGGGACAAAAAGAAGGCTGGTGCAGCCTATGGAGAGAATCCGTTGGCGGCTGCACCAGCTGCTAGTACGACTTTCTGTTATGAGTTGTGACACCTATCCATTGGCCGCTCCTAGTTCCCGGCTTCGTTTGTTTCCGGGCCTTGCAAAGTTTGTGCAGGTGGGGGCGGAGCTGAGGTGGTCGGTGAGGGCTCCGTGCCCCGGGAGAACACCTCCCATTTTACGGCCGTCGTAGTGAAAAAGCGCTGGAATTCGCGGTATTTCAGGGGCGCCTGCGGGGTGGGAGCGGCCTGCCGTGGCACGATAGATCACGATGAAACTGCGCGCTGATCAGACCGGAAACCGTGGCCTCCCGATGCCCCTTTGGCTCCAGGGCGGTTTGGAAGCGGCGCAGGCAGCGTTCATTTCGGCCATCGTGGTGGTGTTGCCGCTGGTGGGAGTATGGGCAACCGATGGTTTCCAGGACCGCAACGTCGACTCCCTGGCCCGCTTGGGCGGACAGGCTTGGCTGCTGATCCACGGTGTTCCGCTGGAGCTGGCGCAGGTCAATATCGGTACGGCGGCCCAGCCGGGGTCTGGTCTGCTTTCCCTCATTCCGCTCGGGTTGACGCTCATCCCGTTCCTGCTGGCGTGGCGCGCGGGTCGTCGGCTCGCCAGGGCCTCCTACACCGACCAACTGTGGCAGGCATTCCTTGGCGCCTTCGTGGTGTACGCCGCGTTCGGGGCCGCCACTGGCTTCGTGTGCCGCACCCCTGAAGTGGTCATCAACCTCTGGTTTGCCATGACCATTCCGCTGATTTCATTCGGCCTGGGCATGATCGTGGGCGCCCGACGGGAGGCCGGTTCCTGGAGCCGACTCATCGGCGTCGATGCCGTTGCCTGGCTCGCGAAAACCAGCCAGCACTCGCGCTGGGCTGGCTCGTACGTTGGCTCGGCGTTGAAGGCGGGGTTCGTTGCGGCCATGGCTTCGGTCTGTTTGGCCGCACTGCTTTTGGCGGTAACCATCGTGTGGCATTGGACGGACATCATCGCCGTCTACGAAGGCATCCAAGCCGGCGCCCTCGGCGGCGCCGTCCTCACCATTGCGCAGCTGGGATTCCTGCCGAACCTCGTCATTTTCGCTCTCTCCTGGTCCACGGGCGCGGGCTTCTCCCTGGGTGTAGGGTCCACCGCCGGTCCACTGGGCACGGCGGTCGGACCACTCCCCGCAGTCCCGGTTCTCGGCGCCCTCCCCGCAGGACAGCTCGACGCCGGGGCCATGGCACTTGCGCTGCCCGTCATTGCAGGGATACTGGCCGGGTGGTGGTTCCTCCGCGAAGGCGAGAACCATTTTGACGAGTGGCTCTCCATCAAGATCAAATCCCGCTGGTTCACGGCCACCGTTTCAACCTTGTTCCTGGGCGCCTTCGTTGGTGCAGTCGCGGGGGTCCTTGGCGGTGCTCTGGCTTGGATCGCCCGCGGCTCGGCCGGCATTGGGCGGCTCACCGAAATCGGACCCCACCCGCTGTGGACGGCAGTCTGGCTGGCCGCGGAAGTGGGCATCGGCGTCGTGATTGGCTACGCAGTGGGGCCGTGGCTGGAACGCAGCCAAAAGCAGCGCGAAGCGAATCTCGATGAAGCAACGTACGACGACGAACACGCCTGAGCGGCTCGGCTTTCGTTAACGCCGGGCTGCTGACGCCGGGCTGCTCCGGCGAGGGATTTAGCGCAGCGGTCCCGGCATGGAGTTCTCCAGCTGCGTGAGGCATTGGGTTTTGGCGGATTCCGTCAGTGCCCCGCGGGAGCAATCCTGGTACGTGCTTACTTGGTTGAAGAAGAGCACCGACGTCAGGATGAGAAGGCACATCACGGCCGTAACAACCAGGCCGGAAATTGTCCCGAAAAGAATCAGCCGCGGGTGCTTGTACTTCAGCGTGCGCACCAGCACCACGATCCCCAACACCAAACCCGCGAGCGTCAAAATGGCGCTCAACCACACGTAGTTCACGTTCAGGGAGAACACGAAGAACGCGCCCAAAGCCGTCAGGAGGAACGCGCGGAACAGGATCTGGGTCACGCCGAGGGCGGACTTTTCGGCCTCGGAGCGTGGTTGCTGGCTCGGCTTGGGACCGACGTCGGGATTCATGTTTTCCAGCCTACGCGAGCCGCCCATAAGCTAGTGCAATGCGCATTGTTGTCCTCGTCTCCGGTACCGGTTCCAATCTTCAGGCAGTCATCGACGCCGTGAAGTCGGGTGAACTGGATGTCGAGATCGCCGCTGTGGGCGCTGACCGTCCCGATACTTACGGCGTGGAGCGCTCCGACGAAGCCGGCATCGAGACCTTCGTGGTGAACTTCAACTCGTTCGAAACCCGTGCTGAGTGGGACGCCGCCCTGCGCGACAAGGTCCTGTCCTACGCGCCGGACGTGGTGGTTTCATCCGGTTTCATGAGGATCGTCAGCGAAGACTTCATCAACGCTTTTGACGGCAAGTACGTCAACACACATCCCGCCTTGCTCCCGTCCTTCCCGGGCGCCCACGGAGTTCGCGATGCCATTGCCTACGGCGTGAAGGTCACGGGCTGCACGGTTCATTGGGCCGACGCCGGCGTGGACACCGGGCCCATCATTGCCCAGGAAGCGGTGACCGTGCTTCCGGAGGACTCCGAGGAATCCCTGCACGAGCGCATCAAAGTAGTGGAGCGCCGCCTGCTGGTCCAGACCCTCGCAGACCTCGCGGCCACCCCCGCGTAGGTCCACACCCGCGAGGCCCACACCGCATAGGCCCACGTCCAAGTACGTCGCAGATCAGGTGGTTCCCAGCCCCGGGAACCACCTGATCTGCGTATTAGTCGGGTGAAGCGGCGGTTTAGGAGAGTTCGCGCTGCTTCGTCTCCGGGGCGAAGAACGCCATCCACAACACGGACAGCAGCACCAATCCACCGGCCATCGCGAACGACTGCGCCAACCCAAACTCGGGCCAGAAGAACGAGGCAAACACCAAGGGGCCAAAGCCTGCCCCGATGCGGGAGAACGTCGAAGCCCAGCCGAAGCCCGAGCCGCGAAGCTCCGTGGGGTACAGCTCGG
>NZ_JABMCX010000155.1 GCF_013179505.1 Paenarthrobacter sp. CM16
TGCGACCGTAGCCGAGCGAGAAAATCACGTGGTCACGCACCAAGCCCTGCGCGCGCTCCAAATCCACTACACGGAAGGACTCCGGGCCAGCTCCGAAGAAGGTGGACAGCAAAGGGTGGTTGGGCAGTTGAAGCCTGATGGCCTCGCCGATGCGGGCGGCGTGGCGAAGGCTGGCCGTCACTACAGCCAAAGAGGTGCGGGGCCGGAGCCTGGCGTGTTCGAACACCAGGTCAACGACGCGGTTGACCTCGGCGGTCACGGATTCAACGCCCTCATGGTCCGCGCCGGGAAGCCCGGTGCCGTCGGGAATGTACTCCACCAAGATGGAACGGTCCAAGCCCGTGACCGAGTTGCCGTCAGGCAGGCGGCGCAGGCCGCCGTCGTAGTAATTTTTGCTCAGCTGAAGGATCAGGTCCTCGTCCACTGCCCGGTAGACCCAGTTCAGTTGCCACGTGGGAAGGACCCTTGCCAGTGCTTTGAAGGCGCTGTCGACATTTTCGTGGCTGGCGACACCGGCTACCGGCGGCTCCACGGCAACGCTGAAGGTACGTGCATGGGCGATCTTCGCGTCACCGAAGGCCACCACCTGCTTCGCCCGCGCGATGGCAGGAAGGACGGCCTGCAGGGAGGTGGACTCGGCGTCTATCACCACCACGGCGTCGAACTTTTGCTCGGCCGGCAGAACTCCCGTCAGGAGATAAGGGCTGACCGACCACACGGGCACCAACAGCGGGACAAGATCCGGCGCTTGGGCACTCAGGGCGGGCAAGGTGACCCTGCCATCCTTCAGGAGGGCGCGCAACAATTCCGCCTGCCTGGGGTGCTCAAGCAGCCCCTGGCGCCACTTCTGCGCCAACTGCCAGCGGAGACGGGCTGCGCCACTGGCGATGTGCGCCTGATCTGCAAGCCTGTATTCAGCTTCAAGGCGGCGCAGCGAATCGCCATCAGACATGGCCAGGTAGTCGTCACCGCTGATCATGGCTTCCAAAGCGGACTGCCACCACGCCAGATCCAATTCAGCGGCCACGGAGGGGGCGGGAACTTCCCGGGCAGCGAGGTCGGATAGAAGCTCACCCAGGCCGTGCTCACGCATTTCTTCAATCAGGAGGGTGCGCTCAGGGAGGGTCTCCAACGTGGCGGTGTCGGCAACGAGCCGTTCCAACCGCTCCATCAGCTCCAAGTAGGGGGTTCCGTGCAGGGAGCCACCGTCGCTGGTGTGCTTGAGGGCTGCACCGAGACGGTGCAGTTCTCCATCCAGTTCCCGGTAGAGCGAACCAAGATCGGCAAGTCCCGACGGCACTGCCGGGTGACGCTGGGTAGTGGCGTAACCGGCCCACAGGGCCCGCTGCTCCTGGACCAGGACCAGGGAACTGTGGAGGTCAGCAATGTGCACTCCGGGCCGAACGTATTCCTTGGCTACCCGGCGCAGGCGGGAACGCTGCATGGAGGGCATCTCCAAGTTGCGCTCACGACGCCAGGCCGAGCTGGCGGTGGCGGAGATGAGGTCGTGCACCGGCCGGTCGAAAATGTCCGGAGTGAACTTGTCCAGGCTCTCCCGGACAGCAATGAGCAGCTCGAGCTGCGCACCCCATTCGGTGAAGGTATCCCCCAGCCGGATTTCAGCGTGATCGGACACCTGCTTCATCCGATCCCGCAGGATGGGGAGCTTCTCCTCCGCCAAGCGGGCGAGCTGCTGGGCTTCCTCGGTTTCTTTGCGGGTGACCAACCGCGCCCCATACCAGGGACTGGAGGTGGATGCCCGGCTGAAGCTGCCAAGCTCAGCTGCCCGGCGCAGGCGCCCGGCCAGTTCCTCACGGTCCTTGATATTGTCCAGCACGCTGCGCTTCAGGCGGACCGTGGTGGAAGGTGCGGGATGGATGGATGTCAGTTCTGCAAGGGATTGCATGGCCTGGTACGGCGAGCAACCCCAGCGATCACGGACATTATGCAGCGAGGCTACGTGGTCCATCAGGGCGTGCCGGTGTCCGGTCAGCGTCTGGTGCAAATTACCCAGTTGAGGTTCAAGAGCTTTTTCATTGCGCATGATCGCGCGAACCAGCTGGCCCTTGAGTTGCTGAGGCGTAGTCCCGTTACCGGGGCGGAACAGCATGGAATCAAGGCCCAGCGATTCAAGGTGCGCGGAAAGTCCCGCCAGGCTGGACTGCCTGTCACCTACCACCAGGACGGATTTTCCTTCGCTGACCAGCGCGCCGATTGCGTTGATGGCCGTTTGGGTCTGTCCACTTCCGGGCGGGGTGCTGACAACCAGGGAATCCCCTGCACGGACGGCATCCACCACGTACTGCTGGTCTGTGTCGGCATCGAGCAGGAGGAGCTCATCTGCCGGGTCACGCAAGTCAAGGCTCGGGAACCGGCCCGCCTTGATGGGCTCAGGCTCAATGTCACCACCGTTTGCCGCAACAGCAAGGGCCGCTACGGTGGGGTTGTTCATGTTGATCCAAGGATCATCGAGGTTACCGGAAAGGTCAGCCAGGGTGGTGACCAGTAAATTGAACTCAACCTCGGCCCCATGAATGGGCTGGACCAGTGTGGCCAGGCGGTCCAGCACCGGCTGGGGATCGAACCGGGCAGTGTTGTAGGCCATTCGGGCTACGGCATTGACGTCAAAGACGATGCCGTGCACTGATTTGAGGTGGCGCACCAGGGCAGGATTCATGCGCGCTTGCTCGGTGAGCTGGAGCTCAAAGTCATCTTCGCCCGGCCGAATGGTCAGGATGATGGAAGCGAGCATCACCGGCGCCGAGACCCGCTGCGGCTTTCCGCCCACGGCAGAGGTCCACACAACGGTGCCTGCGGACAAATAACCGGCTTCAATGCCGCGGTCATTGCTCAGCTCAAAGATCTTGGACCTGATGTTGCGGGCGGCGCGGGCCGCTACGAGGTACTGCTGCCTGTCCCGGATCAGTGTGGACAGGCGTGTTCTGCGACCTGCCAGCAACTGCGCCAACCCCGACGGGTGCGCGTTGCTCAGATCGATGGCGCCTTCGGGCGTCTTGACGAAACGCAGCATCGTGTCCGCCCCGGTGACGGGTTTAAGACCAGACAGCCATTTGCGGAGCTCTTCGGAGCCCTCTTCCTGGCCTTGACCTAATGACACAACTTCTGCCTTCTTTTCTGTACTAGCTTTAGACGCCTTGGACCATACCGGCATACCTTCGAGGGTAGCGGGAATACCTTGGCACTCCGCTCCGCAACGCTGTTCAGACGCGAAATTCGCCGTCATTTCACAGGTGCCTGCCGAATTGGCAGAGACACCGTGAGGGTTAAGCACAGTGGCCGGCCTCCCAGAGGAAGCCGGCCACTTTAGAATGCTATTCCCACTCGATGGTTCCCGGTGGCTTGCTGGTGACATCCAGCACCACACGGTTCACACCATCAACCTCATTGGTAATGCGGTTGGAGATGCGGGCCAGGAGGTCATAGGGCAACCGCGACCAGTCAGCCGTCATTGCGTCTTCGGAGGACACCGGACGCAGCACGATCGGGTGGCCGTAAGTTCGGCCGTCACCCTGAACGCCAACGCTGCGGACGTCGGCCAAAAGGACTACCGGCATCTGCCAGACATCGTTATCCAGCCCTGCGGCCGTAAGCTCCGCACGGGCAATGGCGTCAGCCTTGCGCAGGAGGTCCAACCGTTCTTTGGTCACTTCGCCAACAATGCGGATTCCCAGGCCGGGGCCCGGGAAGGGCTGGCGGCCCACGATTTCCTGCGGCAAGCCAAGCTGGGCACCCACGGCACGGACTTCGTCCTTGAACAAGGCCCGCAGTGGCTCAACGAGCTCGAACTGCAGGTCCTCGGGAAGCCCACCCACGTTGTGGTGGCTCTTGATGTTCGCAGCACCTTCGCCGCCGCCTGATTCGACGACGTCCGGGTACAGGGTTCCCTGAACCAGGAACTTGATCTTCTCGCCTTCGGCAGCAGCCTGGGCGATAATCGCCCGCTCCGCTTCTTCAAAGGCGCGAATGAATTCGCGGCCAATGATCTTGCGCTTGGTTTCGGGATCGCTGACGCCGGCCAAAGCAGACTGGAAGCGCTCCTGCTCATTGGCGACGTAGAGGTTGACTCCCGTGGCCGCCACGAAGTCGCGCTCAACTTGCTCGGCTTCGCCTTCACGCAGGAGTCCGTGGTCAACGAAGACACAGGTCAGCTGGTCGCCAACGGCGCGCTGGACCAAAGCCGCAGCTACAGCGGAGTCCACGCCACCGGAGAGGCCACAGATTACTTTGGAGTCCCCGATCTGCTCGCGGATCCGGTCCACCTGCTCTTCGAGAATGTTGCCTGTGGTCCAGTTGGGGCTCAGGCCCGCACCCTTGAACAGGAAGTTCTCCAGGACGTGCTGTCCAAGGACGGAGTGCTTCACTTCCGGGTGCCACTGCACACCGTAAAGGCGCTTCTCATCATTAGCGAAGGCAGCTACCGGAGCTCCGGCCGTGGTGGCCAGGACCTCGAAGCCCTCAGGGGCTTCGTGGACAGAGTCGCCGTGGCTCATCCAGGTGTTCTGGGACGCCGGGACGCCATCGAGGATGGAGCGCGCGTCACCTACCAGGAGGGCTTCGGTGGCACCGTACTCCCGCAAACCGGTCTGGGCTACCTTGCCACCCAGGGCATTGGCCATGGCCTGGAATCCGTAGCAGATGCCGAACACGGGAACACCGGCCTCGAAGAGGTCAGCACCCACGAACGGGGCACCCTCTGCGTACACGCTGGAGGGCCCTCCGGAAAGGATGATGGCTGCCGGGTTTTTGGCCAGAAGCTGCTCGGTGGTGAAGGTATGCGGAACAATTTCCGAATACACATTCGCTTCGCGGACGCGGCGGGCAATCAGCTGCGCGTACTGGGCACCGTAGTCAACAACCAGCACCGGCTTCTGGGAAGTTTGGGGTGCGGTGGGAGTAGTCACCAGACAAGACTACTTTGCCGAGCCGTCCCGGTGCACCTTGGCGGAGGCGGCCAGGGGCCAAAAAGCCCCTGCCGTAAGGCATCTCACAATGCACCCCTCCGCACATCCCGCAATGGGATGCCGTGCGCTCCTAGTATCGCTTGGAGGCCTGCGGGTTGGCGGCAAGCTCGGCTTCGACCTGCGCGTGGAACTTCTTCTCCACGATGAAGGACAGCAAGGGGATGACGCCGCCCAAAGCCAACAGGATCATCTTTGAGAACGGCCAGCGCATGAGCGACCACAGCCGGAAGTTGGACACCAGGTACACCACATACATCCAGCCGTGCACGATCAGTACCGACGTGGAGATGTTGAACCCGCCGATCACGCCTTTGGGCTCGGATTCCGCGAAACCGAAGCCGAAAGGCTGGCCCGTGACGGCGTTCGTGCCGCCGGCGAAGAGTGAAACTCCAAATCCGTAGCGGGCGATCAATTCCGCACACAGCAGGAGCAGCATGGCACCGGTCAGGTACGCCATGACTTTGTAGAACTTCAAGGCCGAACGGATCTGGGCTTCCGTTCCGCCAAACCGCCGCTTCTTGGGCTTGGGTCCGGATTGCTCGGGCTGGATGGCCGGTTTTGGCTCAATCATTGCTGCACCTTTTGTTCTGGCTCTGGGCTTGTAGGTTCTGTGGTGGTCCCGGAAGGAGCGGACGGGTAGGCGTCGTCCTCAACGTCGTCGTCGTAGTCTTCGTCTTCTTCGAGGTCCCGACGGTAGTCGTCCTTGACCAGGCGCCACCAGATGAAGAGTGAGAACCCGGCGAAGACAACCCATTCCACGGCGTAGAAGAGGTTCAGCCAGTTGACCTGCTCCGCGGGCGGCTGGGGCGGGATGTTCAGTGCTTTGACGTCATCATCAAGGGGAAGCACCGCGCCCCCGGACTCTTCAGACGTCGCAGCGATGAAGCCGGGGTAGCTGGAGACTTCCCACTTGTTGATGAGTTCCGCGGCTGAAACCGCGGACGCACGGCCTGGACCGGCGTCGACGTTGGGAACGGGCGCTTCAGAGGGAATAAGGCGACCAGTCAACGTGATGGTGCCCGACGGCGGAGGGCCGGCTTGGGCGGCATCGGCAACCCAGCCGCGCGCCACAGGGATCCAGGTTTGGGCAGAGGCAGCAACACCGCTCAGAGTGGGAGCGTTGTTGACGGCAAAGGCCGAGACGATCCAGAAGCCCTTTTGGTTGTTATAAAGGCGGCCCTCTACAAGAACCTGCTTGGCGGGATCGTAGGTTCCGGTGGCGGTGACCATCTGGTCCGAGACGGATCCGGGGAAGAACTGGCCGGGTTTGAGGACGTCCACCAGCGGTTTGACTTCTTCAATGCTGGACGGCGCCGGAGGCTCGTGCTGGGCGGACCGGCTGAGCTGCCACTGGCTGAGCAGCACAAACACCCCGGATAACAGAAGCGCAAAGACCAGTCCTGCGATCCAGCGGGGTTTCAACGCGGTTTTCAACACCCCTTAACCGTACTTCGTCCGGCTGTAGAACAACGAAACGGCTAAGAGCGGGGCAGCTGCCCCCAGAGTGGGGCAGCAGGGTCCCTACGTGGCGACGAAGTCGACACGAAAGGGCCTGGCCCAATCTTTAGTGGTCGAAGAACACCAGGCTGGAGTTGATCAGTTCGGAGATGACCTCGGGATCGTGGGCCCGCCGGAGGGACTCACGGAATGACTCCTTGGACAACGAACGCGCCAGGGTGGCCAGGACCTCGAGGTGGTCGGAGAAGGAACTGGCAGGGGTGGCGATGAGGAGGATCAAGGTTGCCGGGCCGTCGGTTGCCCCGAAGTCCAAGGCGTGGCCGAACTTGGTCACCCCCACGGCGATCGAGATCCTGTCCACGAACTCGCTGCGGGCATGCGGAAGGCCGATGCCGCCGGGGAGTCCTGTGGCCAGTTGGTGCTCCCGTGAGTGCACCTGTTCCAGGAAGCCTTCAAGGTTGGTGATCCGGCCGGCAGCATGGAGCTTGTGGGCCAGTTGGGCAGCGGCGTCGATCTTGTCCTCGGCGACAAGTTCGAGGATGACGGTGTCCGGGGTGGTCAGTTCTGCGTCATACCGGTCAAGTGGTTCAGCCAAGTGTGTTCCCTCCAGTGTGGCCTTCCGGCCGCATTTTCCTGAGCTGGTCAGCGAAGGGGAACGATGTCATCCACTCCCATGCGCGCGGCATCGGCCGATTCGTCGTCGGGTTGCTGCTGGCTGAGCCGTTCAGCGTCCACGCGTGCCAGGTAGTGCTTGATCTCGCTTTCGCGCTGATTCTCGCTCCAGCCAAGGATTTCTCCCATCAGCTTAGCTACTACCGGGACGGCTGCCACACCCCGGTCCCACGATTCGATCGAGATCCGGGTCCGACGCGTCAAAACATCGTGGACATGGCGGGCTCCCTCGTGCGTTGTTGCGTAGACAACCTCAGCGGCGAGGTAGTCATCGGCACCAGGTAGGGGCTCCCCCAGTTCCGGTCGCCGGGAGATCAATTCCAGGACTTCCTGCGTCATGGAGCCGTAGCGGTTCAACAGATGCTCAACCCTGGCGACGTGGACGCCTGCTTCCTCGGCAGAACGCCCCCGCCGGTTCCAGGCTGCCTTGAAACCCTCCGCTCCCAGCAAGGGGATGGTCTCGGTGCAACTGGAGGGAACCCGCTCGTCCATGGCCCGGGTGGCCTCGTCCACGGCGTCCTTGGCCATGACGCGGTACGTGGTGTATTTGCCGCCGGCTACCACCACCAGCCCTGGAACAGGATGCGCAACCACATGTTCCCGGGAGAGTTTGGCCGTGGAGTCGTTCTCGCCGGCCAGCAAAGGCCGTAGGCCGGCGTAGACCCCTTCCACATCCTCACGGGTCAGTGGACGCTTGAGGACTTTGTTGACGTGTTCCAGGACGTAGTCGATGTCCTTGCTGGATGCAGCGGGATGGGCCTTGTCCAGTTTCCAATCGGTGTCCGTGGTGCCGATGATCCAGTGGCGGCCCCAGGGGATGACAAACAACACCGACTTTTCAGTGCGAAGGATCAATCCCACCGTGGATTGGAAGCGATCGCGCGGCACCACCAGGTGAATGCCCTTGGAGGCGCGGACCTTGAGTTGGCCGCGGTCGGTGACCATGGCTTGTGTTTCGTCCGTCCAGACTCCGGTGGCGTTGACCACCTGCTTTGCCCGGACTTCAAAGGTGCTGCCGTCCTCTTGGTTTTCCAGCTTGGCTCCGACCACGCGTTCGCCCTCGCGGAGGAAGTCCACCACGCGCAGCCTGTTGGCCGCATGGGCACCGTAGTGGGCCGCCGTCCGGACCACGTTGACCACCAGGCGGGCGTCGTCCACCTGTGCGTCGTAGTAGCGGATCGATCCCACGAAGGCATCGTCCTTCAGGCTGGGAGCAGCGCGCAGGGTTCCACGCTTGAAGAGGTGCTTGTGCATGGGAACGCCGCGGCTGTGGCCGGAGGTCAACCCCAACGTGTCGTAGAGCATGATGCCTGCACCGACGTAGGGACGCTCCCAGAGCCTTCGCGTCAGCGGGTACAGGAAGGGCACGGGCCGCACCAGGTGGGGTGCTATCTGCTGGATCAGCAGTCCCCGTTCCTGGAGCGCTTCCTGGACCAGGCCGAAATCAAGCATCTCCAGGTATCGGAGGCCTCCGTGGATGAGCTTTGAGGACCGGGAGGAGGTACCTGAAGCCCAGTCCCGTGCTTCCACGATGCCCACTGTGAGGCCCCGCGTGACGGCATCCAGGGCAGCTCCGGCTCCCACCACGCCGCCACCTACAATCAGGATGTCGAGCTCCTTGCCGGCCTCGGCAGTGGCTTTCAGGACTTCGATTGATGCGGCACGGGATTCCGGGCTTAGCGCTCCCGGGGAACTCACCTGCGGACCGCCTGCGACATTGCTCATCGGACCCCTCCTCAAACGCAACAGCTGGTAATCCCCTACCCTACTTGTTGCCTGCCGCCTTGGGCAGGGCAATGCAGGCGCAGCTGTGAAGGCAGAATCCCGGACAACGAGGAAAGCCCCTGTTGGCTCCGATCGGAATCGGCAGTCAGCAGGGGCTTTCAGCGCGTAATTATCAGTTGCCCGCGTAAGGCGAAACCACGACGTCGACGCGCTGGAACTCTTTGAGGTCCGAGTAGCCCGTGGTCGCCATGGAACGGCGCAGCGCACCGATCAGGTTGGATGTGCCGTTGGTGTGGTGGCCGGGTCCGAAGAGGACTTCCTCCAAGGGGCCTACGGTTCCAACGTTGACGCGGTCGCCACGGGGTGATTCGAGGTGGTGCGCTTCCGGACCCCAGTGCCATCCGCGGCCGGGTGCCTCTTCAGCTCGGGCCAATGCGCTGCCAAGCATGACGGCGTCTGCGCCCATGGCGATGGCCTTGACGATGTCACCGGAACTGCCCATGCCGCCGTCGGCAATGACGTGAACGTAGCGGCCGCCGGACTCATCCATGTAATCGCGGCGGGCGGCAGCGACGTCGGAGATGGCGGAGGCCATGGGCGAATGGATACCCAGCGCACGGCGGGTGGTGGTGGTGGCGCCGCCGCCGAAGCCCACCAGGACACCGGCCGCGCCAGTGCGCATGAGGTGCAGGGCAGGCGTGTAGCCGGCCGCACCGCCAACGATCACCGGTACATCAAGTTCGTAGATGAACTGCTTGAGGTTCAAGGGTTCGTGGTTTTTGGAGACGTGTTCAGCCGAAACCGTGGTTCCCCTGATAACAAAGATGTCGACGCCGGCAGCCACCACGGTCTTGTAGTGTTCCTGGGTGCGCTGCGGGGTCAGGGAGCCTGCCACAGTGACGCCTGCTGCGCGGATTTCGGCCAGGCGGGAACTGATGAGTTCCGGCTGGATGGGTGCCTTGTAAAGGTCCTGCATGCGACGGGTAACGGCAGGGCTGTTGGGCTCGTCGGCGAGGCCGGCGATCTCGTCGAGAACCTTCTGAGGGTCCTCGTAGCGGGTCCAGAGACCTTCGAGGTCCAGCACGCCGAGCCCACCGAGACGTCCGAACGCAATTGCTGTGTCCGGGGACATCACGGAGTCCATGGGAGCGGCGATCACCGGGGTCTCGAACTTGTAGGCGTCAATCTGCCAGGAGACAGAGACGTCCTTCGGGTCACGCGTCCGGCGGTTCGGGACGATCGCAATGTCATCCAGGGAGTAGGCACGACGCCCACGCTTGCCTCGGCCAATCTCAATCTCATAAGTCACGGCTCTTACTTTACTGGACCCCTCTCAGAACCCCGATTCGACCAATAGAGTGGAGACTTCACAAAGTGTGCGCAACATTATCGAGGGGGATTCATGGCGCCCGAATTCTACGGAGCCTTCCACGTTGGACAGTTGAGGTTGTTGTCCAGACACACCGGTGCAGGCCGGGAGCAATGCCCCGCGTGAGCTATCAGACAGGACCCGCTCCACTTCCCAACGCCCACCCCTTGGACTACTGGCTGTCCACGGAGCTCTCCACCATTTCTCCCATTAGTGCCCGATCCCGCCTGCGCGAAATCGCCGACGCGCGGGGTTCCTATATGGGCGCCTGGGCTGCGGGAATCGGGATGGGCGCAGTCCTCGTCCTTTTAGGTGTCCTCCTCGCCGTTCGGTTCGACACACTGGTCCCCCTTCCCTCCCTCAGCCTTCCCGGAGCGGCCCTATCCGTGCTCTGCTGTGTCTTCTATGGGCGGGTGCGGGACCGGTTGCCAAATACAGACAGGGTGCTCATCAATCGTGGACCCGGCAGCTTGCGGGGGGCGCTGTCATTCGTGGCGTTCATCCTGATCACCTTTCTGGCACTGATCGCGCTCACGGCTAAACCCGCGACGTGGCAGGATCCTGCGACGCTGCTGATGCTGGGCGCGGTTCTTGCGTTCCTCATCTGCCTCTTGGTGGGCGCCATCATCGTCCCGGCCACCATCATGGGCCGTTCCCGTGAATCATTGCGCAACAAAGCCGCGAACGATCCCCGCTTCCGTTCGCTGCTGGAGCAGGACCTGGCCATCTGGCGCGATCCCCATGGCAACGCCGGATACGGCCCGCTCTAAGTCTCAGGGGGTGTTCTGGCTGCTCTCATCGACCGAGAGCTGGGATTCGAACATCCGGAAGTAGCGCCCCCTCAACGCCACCAACTCCTTGTGCGTTCCTTGCTCCGCAATCCGGCCGTCCTCCAGCATGTAGACGATGTCAGCTTTCTCGATGGTGGCAAGACGGTGGCTGATGGCAATGATGGTGCTGCTCCTGTCAGCGAAGAGCCGGGTGAAAATCCGGTGCTCAGCCAAGGCGTCAATGGCCGAGGTGGGCTCATCCATCACCATGAACGAGGCATCGCGGTAGAAATTGCGTGCCATGGCCAGCCGCTGCCATTGCCCGCCGGACAGGCCGCTGCCCTTCCGGCCGCGGGGGTCCTCCATCCAATTGCTGACATGGTTTTCCAAGCCGTTGGGCAGCTTATTGATGAACTCCATGGCTTCGGCATCCGATGCCGCCCGCCTGATCCGGTCATCGTCCCGGGGCTGGTCAACATCACCGAGGTAGATGTTCTCCGCGGCGGTGGCGAACTCATATTTGAGGAATTCCTGGCTCAGCACGGCCAGGTGCCG
>NZ_JABMCX010000156.1 GCF_013179505.1 Paenarthrobacter sp. CM16
CCCCATGGTGGAGGAGTTGAACGCACTCCCTGCGTCGTTCCCGACGGAACACTGGAGTGAAGTCCACCTGGACATCCGCCGGTTGCTCGACAGGGCTGTGCGTTGGGTCCTGGGGCAAGGGATGGCGTCGCAGCCGATTTCCGCGGTGGTGGAATCGTTCAAGCCGATGATGGCACCCTTGCGGGCCAAGCTGTTGGATTACCTCCGTGGCGAGGACAAGACACGCATCTCAGGCTGGCTTGAGAAGGCGCGCAGCTGGGAACTGCCGGAGCACCTTGCCCACAGGTGGGCGGAACTGTTCGAAAGTTACGCGCTGTTGGATATCGCGAGGATTGCCCAGACCGGCGGCGGCAGCGTCGAAGAGGTTGCACACGTCTACTACACGGTGTTCAACCGCTTCCACGTCGATTCGCTGCTGGAGCGGATCAGTTCCCTCCCGCGTGATGACCGGTGGCAGGCATTGGCCAGGGCTGCCCTTCGCGATGACCTCTATTCAACCGTTGCGGATATGACGACGTCGGTGTTGGAGTCGACGGAGTCCGGAACCTCGGCGGAAGATCGCCTGAAGGCCTGGGAAGGGCAGAATGCCGAGCAATTGGGCAGGGCCAAGACCATGTTTGACGAGGTCAACGCGCTTGAAGCCGACGACATGGCTTCACTGTCGGTAGCATTAAGGCTCTTGAGGTCAATCGTTCGACGCTAGGGGCAATCCCGGCGTCGCAAATGGAGGTGCAGTGGCAATCTTTACAGACCCCATCAGGGAACACGCTGATTTCGGGCCTGGAGATGCCGAATGGCTGCACCTCCTCGTCGGTGACTGGCAGATGGTCGCCGACTTGGCATTCGCGGACCTCGCTCTTTGGTTCCCGCATCCGGAGTTCGGTTATATCGCCCTCGCCCACGTCCGTCCGTCGACATCACATACGGTGTTTCATGCGGACTTCGTGGGGGAGGGCATCCGTTCCGATCTTCGTCCGCTGGTGGATAAGGCATGGAACAGCCGCTCGATCGAACGATCCAGCGAAACGAGCTGGAGCAGCGAGATGGCACTGCGGGTGGAAGCTGTGCCCATGGTTCGGAACGGCAGGACGCTGGCCGTAGTAACGTCCCACATGGATCTCTCCAGCTCCCGCATGCCCTCCAGGCTGGAACTGACGTATCGACAATGTGCCTACGACCTCCTGCGTATGGGAACCCTGGGACTGTGGCCCGACTTCGCTTCCCCCACGGGATCACGCCGCGGAGCACCGCGTGTGGGGGACGGACTTATCAGGCTCGATGCCGAAGGCATCGTTCAATACGCGAGCCCCAACGGCGTGTCAGCCTTCAGGCGCCTCGGCGAAGTCGAATCGCTGGAGGGCAGGTCCTTGGCGGAGGTGACGGCCGGTCTCCTCAAGGACCGCCGCATGGTGGACGAGACACTGCCTCTGGTGGTCACAGGACGAATGCCGTGGCGTAGCGAGATTGAGTCACGGGGCGTCAGCCTTTCCCTCCGAGCGATCCCCTTGCGCGACGAGCAACACCGTTTCGGTGCCCTGGTCCTATGCCGGGACGTCTCGGAACTACGCCGCCGGGAAATGGAACTCGTCACCAAGGATGCCACCATCCGGGAGATCCATCACCGGGTGAAGAACAACCTTCAAACTGTGGCGGCGCTGCTGCGGATGCAGTCGCGCCGAATGGTCAGTGACGAAGCGAAGCAGGGCTTGGAACAAGCCATGCGGCGCGTGGCAACCATCGCACTCGTCCATGAAACCCTGTCCCAAGGGCTGACGCAGAGCGTTGATTTTGACGAGCTGATCGGACGGCAGTTCCGGCTCTCTGCCGAGGTGGCGTCGCCGTCCCAACAAGTGCGAACAGAACGTTCAGGGTTGTTCGGCGAGTTGCCCAGCGATTTCGCCACACCCTTGGCCTTGGTCATCAACGAATTGGTGACCAACGCCGTGGAGCACGGCCTCGAGGGACGGACTGGAACTGTCTGGCTGTTGGCCGACCGGGCCGACGGAGACGGAAACGACGAATTCCTGACGGTCACCATTGCTGATGACGGCGTTGGCCTGCCGGATGGTCAGTACACCGAAGGCTTGGGCTTGCAGATTGTCCGCACGCTGGTGACGAGCGAGCTCGGAGGATCAATTCAGTGGAGCCCCCGCGACGGAGGGGGAACCGCCGTCGAAATTGTGCTGAACCTGGCCCGCGCTTAGGCGTTCGCTGTGCTTGACCGGGTGGGGCCGGGGAGAGCGCCACAATCCATGGCTTAACAAAGAAGGCCGCAGACCAATTGGTCTGCGGCCTTCTTTAATTCCGAGAACTAGGAAGCGCGGCGTGCGCGGGCAGCGCGACGCTTGAGAGCCCGACGCTCGTCTTCACTCATACCGCCCCACACGCCGGCGTCTTGCCCGGACTCCAAAGCCCACTGCAGGCAAGTGTCCACTACGGGGCAGCGGCGGCAGACGCTCTTTGCTTCCTCGATTTGCAGAAGTGCTGGTCCCGTGTTGCCGACTGGGAAGAAGAGCTCCGGGTCCTTGTCGAGGCAGGCTGCGCGATTACGCCAATCCATGCTGATCAGTCACTCCATTCGTGAGAACTAGATAGGGCCTTTTGTGAAAACATTCACGAGAGGCTCCAAAGGAAAGGGGCCCGCATGGGCCCCCTTGGTCGTCTGAGTCAAGCGTTTCATGTTAACGCCTTGTAAACAAGGGGTGTTAGTGGTCGAAATGCCCGGAATCCGTGAGCGATGCATCACATCAGCCGCCAGTGCCCTCACTGCTAGATGACTATGTCCGGTAGTGTGCCAGTGTGTCAAGACCTCCCGTAAACCCAGCCCAACCCGCCTCCGGACCGGAGCGGGGAGAAGAATCCGACGCGCAGGCGCACAAGGAAACCAGTGGCACTGCCGGCGATCGCCGGCCCCGAGGTGTCGCCGTGATTTCGGCTGTTGTCCTGCTCGAAGCCCTCGCGCTGATGGCGGCCGCTGCCTGGTACGCGTACCAGTTGCTTACCGGTGCGCCGGTGCTGACCTTCTGGGGCGCCGTTTTCACGCTGGGGCTGCTCCTGGCATTCTCAGTGTGGTTGTTCGCGGTGGGGCATTACCTGTTCCGCGGATACAGATGGACCCGGGCGGCTGCGTTGGTGGCGCAGTTATTCGTTTTGACCATCGGCTTTCCGACGATGACGGGCGGGCTTGTACTGCCGGGCCTGGCAATGATCATCCCTGCCGTCGCGGCGATCGTTTTCCTTTTCCACAAGGACGTCATTGCTTACGCCTCACGCACGGGCGGGACCACCGGGGTACTCTAGTCGGCCTCTAAAGGGGAACTGTCGGGCTCTGACGCGGAACTGAGGTCAGCGCGGGCAGGGATCCCCGTTGTGAGAACCCCTTGAAAAGGCAGAACTTCTCCTCCGTCTATCAGATAGCCGCGCCCGGGGCGCGTTGGGCGCTCTGTTTCCAGGCGCACTCCGAGGAGATCGCCATCGTGCGGTGTTCCCGGTGCCAGGATCAAGCCCATCCTTGAAGTCTGGACTTCCCGTGCCAGCGGCAATTGCTGGATCAGCGCCGGACCGGGAGTGGCTGTCATGACGACGCCCCGGACCCTTCCAAGCAATGCAGTGAGTGCTTGGCGCCCCGGGGCCTCCAGCGAATCAGCGTCGTCCACCAGCAGGACGCTCTCCGGGTCCAGATCTCCTGCATCCTGCGCAGCCGAGGACCAGAAACGGTCCGCAGACGTTCCAGCTGGCGGGAAAACCCAGGAAACAGAAGGATTCAGGCGGCGGAGTGATGCCAAAGCGGCACTCTTTCCGGATCGATGGCTGCCGAGGATGATGCTGGCACCGTGAAGTTGGAGGGGCAGCGAAACAGGCTGCGCTTCATCCCCTCCAACACCGAGCCAGAGAGGGCCGCCTGCTTGCTGTCGGGCAGCTTCCGTCACCGACGATGACATGAGTCCCTTGCTGAATTCCTGTTCATCCAGCCGATCAGGCAGGGGGCGCAGGCTGAAAGGCGGTTTTCGGAGTGGGAAGGGCACGAAAGGCCAGCGTCCCGTTTCGGGCGCTGCGCGGAACTGCGTGACCACAACATCTCCGCCGACGAAGTTCCCTGTGGCGACGGCGCGCCCTGCAATGGCTTCCACCTCCGGAAGACGCGGCCAATGGAACCGGGCCTCGTCCGTAGAGCCTGCAGGAAAATAGGCCCGGTTCTGAATCGCGGCAAAGAAGCGCGAACTGACCAATTCCCGCCCGCCGCAGATCAAAACCGCGATGCCGAGCGACCGGCCATCGCGCACGATGTCCTGCACGAGGCTTTCTGCCCAGCCCAGGGGCCCTGCGCGAAAGGACGTCGCCCAGGAGCACCACCCTGTAATGATCAAAGCCAGGGGTTCAGCGGCGTTGGCAGCGTCGCTGCTGGTGCGTCGACGATCCATCTCCTCGGCAAGGCGTTTCAAGACACGCGCCGCAAGGGGCAATTGGTGCAGGCCGACGAGGGCTCCCATCCTTTCGTGTCCTGCGAGATCGCCCAGTATTCCGGCCGCGTCCAGGACGTAGGGATGAGGCTGGGGACCTTGGGCCGCCAGCATGGCCGAAACTGCCCGGAAGCAGGAGTGCATGCCGCTCGAAGCGCTGCCGATCATGGCAAGGTGTCCTTGTTCTGCCGGCACCCATTGCAGGTTCTCTACGGTTTGCCGCGTGGGTTTGTCGGCCAATGCCAGCGGTCCAACACTCCATGCCGCTGTTCCAGTGACGGGGGAAGGGGCGTCCAGCGGAGAAAGTCCGGTGGTCCAGGGAATTGCGGACGGCAGGGGAGGGGCCACGGGGTAGCGGGGGAGATGGCTGCCCTGCCGCTGCCAGGCATACTGTACAGCCATAACAAGTCGCCTGACACCGTCATCGCGGTGGGCAACCCGTTGTTTGGCCACCGCGTGGGGTGGCGAGCCCTGATGGCTTGAACCGGTGGTCAGTGCTTGGGTGGTGCCCAGGACGAGCTGCGGGGAGCCGACGGCAGGGCCATCAATGGCATTGGGATCGTTGGATATCGTCAGGGACGCGGCCTGGAACTCCTCCGGTTCGCTTGGGGCCCGGACCAGAAAGGCTCTTCCCGGGGTATCCGGACGTATGGAGGCAGCCACCTTGGAATTGATGATATCCACTGACTCTGCCGCGGATTGCACCCTCAGGGCGATACTGGAGGCAACGTTTGCCCGGATGTCGGCAGTCAATGCCCCTTGAGGCCTCTGTGTCGCCATCACGAGGTGGATTCCCAGTGAGCGGCCGATGGTGGCGATCCTCATGAGCTCACGAAGGGCGCCGGGAGCCTCGTCAATGAGCATTCGGAACTCGTCGATGACCAACACCAAGTGCGGAACTGCCGGATACGTCCTAGATGCAGCGCGGTGGTATTCGTCCAGATCCGTCGCGTCAGCTGCAACGAAGAGCTCCTCGCGGTACCTGATCTCGCCCCGGAGCGATGCCAGAGCGCGATCCAAGTGGTGCCCGCCAAGGTCGGTCAGGAGGCCGACGCAATGGGGCAGGCCTGCTAGCGGACGTAAACCCGAGCCGCCTTTGAAATCAACGAAGAGAAAGATTGCTTGCTCCGGGGAGTACGTCAAGGCCATGGAAGCAACGAGGGTCCTCAGGAGCTCCGACTTTCCAGAGCCCGTGGTACCGGCCACCAGGAGATGCGGGCCGTCGCGCTTGAAGTCGAAGACCACGGCTCCCTGCGGACCCTGGCCCAAAACCGCTCTAAGCCCGAGCACCTTGGCAGTCTCCTCCCAGCGGAGGGCAACCCTTCGTGTCCCGTACGGAAGCAGTGCACTCAGTGCGCACTGTTCAGGAACAGATTGCTGTTTTTCGGCGCCGACTTGGTGGGTTTGCGCCATGGACCGGCAGAATGCGTCGAAAACGCTGACCGGGACGAGGTCCGGCACAAAAATCCTGCGCTGGCCGTGCACGTTCAGTGTTCCTGTAGTTCCTGACTGGGAAAGTTCGATCGAGGGGCCGGATTGTTCAGCAGGCGTGCCGCATTGAAGCACCTGCCACCCACTGTGGTGTGCGGCGTCCAGAGTCAACGACAAGGCGCCCTCGTCTTCACCCGCCGGTTCATCGACGATGAGCAGCCTCCCATGGACACTGCCGCTCAATTGGCCAATGGCTGTGATGGCCGCCCTGTGCGTCGCCGCAAGAGTTACCCTCGGGAGGAACCTGGCACTTAAAGGCAACCTTCCGACGCTCCCGACGACGACGACGTGTGTCTGCCCGGCGCATGGGAAGGCGGCCATTTGCATCATCACGAAACGCAACAAGGAATCAACGTGGTCTGGAGGCCCGCCAAGGGCCACCACGGGAAGTTGCGGGTCCAAAGCCACTGCCACTGATCCGATCTCCGGTGCACGGAATATCGGGTCATCGGGCACCAGCCGGATGTTTGCCGACGCATTCGCCGTGCCCAGCCGGATCCAGCTGCTGGAAGCTTCGGTGACGGTTCCGCCGGGTAAACCTCCAAGAGATTGGGAAGAAGGCAAATCGGATTGACCCTGTGCTGAGTGGCGGGCCAGCGCTACTGATCTGCCGGACGCAGCCACAGCCAGTTCTGCAGCTGAGGGAGAGCATCGTTGGCGGCGCATCAGGTCTTCCTTGACGGCGTGTGCCACGGCCAATCCCCGTTCGCGGCGGCTCTTGCGTCCGGTCATAAAGGGGACCAGGAGGCTGACCGCAGAAATGACGGTGAAACCCAGGTACATCCACATCCCCGTGGCAAGGGCCAATCCGACGCCGGCAATCAACGGCAGCCCGGCGGTCAGGATGATCGCCGCACGGTTTCCTTGCCGACCAGCGTGCGGCACCTCTAGGGGTTCTTCCACAGAACGACCGGCATCCCGCGAAATTTCCGGAACTGGACCCCGCTCCGTGACCACGGAGAACACACTGTTGCCGCAAAGAATTCTTGATGCCGAGGTCACGGACACTCTCCGGGCCGGCCGTCCATCGACCAGGACCGGGTTGCCGGCCCCGACGCCGGTCAGGGTCATGGCCGTGCTGGAAACATCCAGTACAGCGTGCTCCCTGGACATGCCGGGATCCGGGATGGAAACCTCAACTTTTCCGCGGCCTAGCCGAAACCGGCCTCGATGAACACGGTAAACCAAGCCGGCGCCGGGACCCGAATGAGTGAGCAGCATGAGTGGCGCTGGCTCCGGCTCAGAGACATGGTGCGGGGCGGGCCCATCGACGATGACAGCGCCGGCCACCAGTGGAGGGCTGCCGACGGTTAGAGCTGTTATGTTGTGCCCGTCCACCGCCAATAATCCAGTCCCGCGCTCTTGGCTAAGAATCGACTGTAGGTGGGCTCCGGACGTCCCCGGGGATACCTTGATGGTCAGTTCCTCCGGTGCCGAAAACTGCGCGGCCGCCGGCCCCCTTACCAAGGTGCACTCCAAAGTCATGGCTTCCGTCTTTCCCGTGTTCTGTAACGCGCCGGCTCTTCATGGTGTCCGGCTACACCTGACGCTAGAGGCGTTCGCGAGGTACCGCAGCGCCCGGTCAGGCGTATGTGGACAAACCGGAGGCGATCTTCGCGGACAGCCCTTGACGCTGCGGCATGGTGTCTCAGCTAAGATGAATCTCGTTGTCGCGTGTGCTCAATGAGGAAGGACCTTCACCGGTGATAGTGGTTGCGGAGAGCGCCGATGTGTCAGACAAGGCGGTAATTGGTGATGGATCAAAGATTTGGCATCTTGCCCAAGTCCGCGAGCAGGCCGAGTTGGGCGTTAATTGCATCGTGGGACGAGGTGCCTATATCGGCACCGGGGTAAAGATGGGAGACAACTGCAAAGTCCAGAACTATGCACTTGTCTACGAGCCCGCGGAACTTGAAGCCGGTGTGTTCATTGGCCCGGCAGTTGTGCTGACCAACGACACCTACCCCCGTGCTGTCGGCCCTGATGGAAGCTTGAAGAGTGCCCACGATTGGGAGCCTGTAGGCGTCACCATTCGCGAGGGCGCATCAATCGGTGCCCGCGCCGTATGCGTTGCGCCCGTGACCATAGGCCGGTGGGCCACAGTTGCCGCCGGAGCGGTCGTGGCTAAAGATGTCCCGGATTTTGCCCTGATGGTCGGAGTTCCGGCCAAGCGTCACGGGTGGGTCGGCAAAGCTGGTTTCCCGCTGCAGCGCAGCGGAGAGAACTGGGTGTGTCCGGAAACCGGCGCAACGTATGTTGAACAGAACGAGACCCTTCGAGAGGTAGAGGCATGAGCCCCGAATTCATTCCCCCCGCCAAACCCATCATCGGCGATGAAGAGCGCAAGGCCGTTGATGCCGTGTTGGCTTCCGGCCAGCTCGCCCAGGGCACGGAGGTAGCCTCTTTCGAGCAGGAGTTCTCCCAGGTCCTCCTTGATGGCAGGGCCGCCGTCGCCGTGAACTCCGGAACCTCGGGCCTGCACCTGGGTCTGTTGGCTGCCGGCATCGGCGCCGGAGACGAGGTCATTGTTCCTTCGTTTACCTTCGCGGCTACAGCCAACTCCGTGGCTTTGACGGGTGCTACTCCCGTATTCGCTGACGTTGATCCTGACCACTACACGTTGGACCCGGCTTCCGTCGAAGCGAAAATTACGGACCGTACCGCGGCCATCATGCCGGTGCACCTTTACGGACACCCGTTCAACGTCGATGCGATCGGCGCGCTTGCCTCCAAGCATGGCGTCAAGGTCTTCGAGGACGCGGCACAGGCCCATGGCGCAGCAGTCAACGGACGCAAGGTTGGCACCTTCGGCGACTTTGCCATGTTCAGCCTGTACCCCACCAAGAACATGACCTCTGGTGAGGGTGGCATGGTCAGCACCGGTCTGGCCGATGTGGAGCGTCGCCTCCGGTTGCTCCGCAACCAGGGTATGGAACGCCAGTATGAAAACGAGTTGGTCGGCTTTAACTGCCGCATGACCAACATCCACGCAGCCATTGGGCGCGTCCAGCTGACCAAGGTGAATGGTTGGACGAAGACCCGCCAGGAAAACGCTGCCTTCTTTGATGCGAACATCGAAGGCGTTGTCACGCCGAAGGTCGCCGAAGGCTATGAGCACGTTTACCACCAGTACACGATCCGCATTGCTGAGGACCGTGATGGTTTCGCCAAGGCACTGCGCGAAGAATACAACGTTGGCTGCGGGGTCTACTACCCGATCCCCAACCACCGTCTTGCGCCTTTCCAGACTTCCGATGACCTTCCCGTTACGGAAGAGGCTGCAGCAAGCGTGCTTTCGCTTCCCGTGCACCCGTCACTGAGCCAGGATGACCTTGACCGCATTGTTGCAGCTGTCAATGCCGTCGCCAAGGCGGGTAGCTAGTGGCAAATCTTCGAGCAGGCCTCATCGGACTGGGAATGATGGGGCGCCACCATGCCCGCGTCATCCGTGAGCTTGAAGGCGTTGATCTGGTTGCTGTTGCCGATTCGTTCGGCGACCCACACAACGTTGCCGACGGCCTGACTGTTTTTAACACGGTGGAAGAACTCATCGCGCAGGGCATCGACATGGCTGTGGCGGCAGTTCCTACCATCCTGCATGAGGAAGTGGCACTGCAGCTCGCCGAGGCTGGAGTCCACTGCCTGGTCGAGAAGCCGATCGCCAATGATTCCGAATCCGGCCGACGCATCGCCCAAGCCTTTGAATCGAAGGGGCTCATCGGCGCCGTCGGGCACATTGAACGGTTCAACCCCTCGTTGCAGAGCCTGCGGGATCGGTTGGAGAACGGTGACCTGGGCGAGGTCTACCAGATCAGCACGAGGCGGCAGGGGCCGTTCCCGGCCCGCATTGCCGACGTCGGGGTGGTCAAGGACCTGGCAACGCATGACATTGACCTCACGGCCTGGTTGGCCCAGAGCAATTTCGTCAATGTCGTTGCCCACACCACGTCCCGCAGTGGCCGTGAGCATGAGGATATGGTCACAGCCATCGGACATCTCAAGAGCGGCGTTGTGACAAATCACATTGTCAACTGGTTGTCACCTATGAAGGAACGGACCACCGTGGTCCTCGGCGAACGAGGGGCGTTCATCGCTGACACCATCTCCGCCGACCTCACTTTTGTTGAGAACGGAACGTTCCAGACCGACTGGGATTCCGTGGCGGCATTCCGCGGTGTTTCCGAGGGGTCATCGACGCGCTTTGCCTTGGCAAAGCGTGAACCCCTCAAGATGGAGCATGAGGCTTTCAGGGATGCAGTTCTCGGAAAGTCACTGAACATCGTCACCATGGCAGAGGGGCTCGAGACACTGAGGGTCGCTGAGGCTGTTTTGGATTCCGCGAAATCGGGCTCGGTCATCACTCTCTGAGCACTTCAGATCAAGCAAGGCACCAAGGGGAGGCTGGCCACTGGCCACCCTCCCCTTGCCGTTTCCCGCGGCGGCCCGTCACTACCGTGCGCCGCCCCGGATACGGGGAACCCGCGTCATGTCGGGTAGCCTTGACCAGTAGACGTGGGCATTTCTGTGCCCGCACGCCAATACACAGGAGAGTTTGTGAACGCTGATCTCGTCGTCGTCGGCTCGGGTTTCTTTGGCCTGACCATTGCAGAACGCGCCGCTACCGAGTTGGGGCTGAAGGTCGCGGTGCTTGATCGCCGCCACCATATTGGAGGAAACGCCTACAGCGAGAACGAAGCGCAGACGGGAATCGAGGTACACCGCTACGGTGCCCACCTCTTCCACACGTCGAACGAACGCGTTTGGGAATATGTGAACCGCTTCACCAAGTTCACGAGCTACCAGCACAAGGTGTACACCAGCCATAAGGGTGAGGTGTACCCGATGCCCATCAACCTGGGCACCATCAACCAGTTCTTCCGCTCGGCCATGAGCCCCACCGAAGCGAAGGCGCTCATTGCCGAACAGGCCGGTGAACTGGCCGGGACCGATCCGCAGAACCTCAACGACAAGGGCATCCAGTTGATTGGCCGCCCCTTGTACGAGGCCTTCATCAAGCACTACACAGGCAAGCAGTGGCAGACGGATCCCAAGGACCTGCCCGCTGAAATTATTTCCCGGCTTCCAGTCCGGTACAACTATGACAACCGGTACTTCAACGATGCCTATGAAGGTCTGCCGGTTGACGGTTACACAGCTTGGATTGAGCGGATGGCGGACCACCCCAACATCGAGGTTGTCCTGAACACGGACTTCTTCGACGACGGCGAATATGGCCGGTCTTCCGTTCTTGGCCAGGTGCCGGTCATTTACACCGGGCCGGTGGACCGCTACTTCGACTACGCCGAGGGCGATCTGTCGTGGCGCACCATCGACCTCGAAGAAGAAGTACTTCCTATTGAGGACTTCCAAGGCTGTTCTGTGATGAACTACCCGGACGCCGATGCAGCTTTCACTCGCATCCACGAGTTCCGCCACTTCCACCCTGAGCGTGACTACACCAAGGACGCAACGGTCATCATGCGCGAGTTCTCACGCTTCGCTGAAAAGGGCGATGAGCCGTACTACCCGGTCAACA
>NZ_JABMCX010000157.1 GCF_013179505.1 Paenarthrobacter sp. CM16
AAGAAGTGGACGCCTACATCCGCGCCGGCCTCGAAAGCATGGGCGCCACCCGTCATCTGGAGCTCTTCAACCGCACCGCGGCTACCTTCGATGCGCTGAGTGAGGAAGAAGCGGAGGCTTACCTCGACGGCGAACTGGACGAGTCCGAAACCCCGCCTGCTTCAGTGGTGGCCTTGGACGAGCTCGACGGCGAGTTCGAGTCACTTCTTGAGGAAGAGGACATCATCGACCTCAACGCCGCATACCTTCGCGACCAATCCGAGCTGCTGGTCCTGACCGAGGAGGAGATCGAAGCCCACATTGCCGAGCGCGTCTCACTGATCCCGGACCTCGCCGAGCGCCAGGCCGAGGCTGACGGGGAAGCCCTCGCCAACGCCCCCGAGTTCGAGGTCATCATCCGTGAACTGTGCGACGTAGCCGGGTACGCCCTGGAAAAGATCACCATGGGCGACCCCAACTACGAGCACGACGGCGTGAAGACCCTCGCCTGGCACTTCTCCACCGACCACGGCGACTACCTCATGATCGAGGACGACGAGGAGGCCTTCATGATCCACCCGGAGACTAAGGAAATCATCGCGGCCGTCGAGTTTGAGGAGTCCGAGGAATTCGCCGACGCGTAAGCCACTCGTTGGCGAGGTCGCCGGAACGCTGCAGAATCGCCGTTGCGTTCCGGCGACCTCGCCGCGTTTCCGGCGATTTCGGTGCCACCCGTGAGTAGACTCGATCGGTGCGCGCGTATTGGGAACTGGGGAAGTCATCATTCCGCCGCCATTCCACGTACCGTACTGCCGCCGTCGCCGGCGCTTTTACCAACTCCGTTTTCGGGCTGATCCGGGCATCGCTGCTGCTGAGCGCTATTACGACGGCGGGCGGCGCCATCGGGGGTTACTCGGCTATGGAGGCCGCCACTTATGTGTGGCTGGGCCAGGCGCTCTTGGCACCTTTGGGGCTGTTCGGCAACGCTGAGCTGGCCGGGCGCGTGAAGTCGGGGGACATCGCCGTGGACCTCTCCCGGTCCGTCAACCTGACCGCGTCCTACTGGGCGCAGGACCTGGGCCGCGCCGCCTTTGACGTCCTGCCCCGCGGGTTACCGCCACTGATCGTTGGTGCCTTGGTGACAGGCCTGGCGATGCCGGGAACTCCCGGGCCTTACCTGCTGGGATTCGTGTCCATCCTCGCCGCCGTATCCCTGAACTTTCTGGGCTTCTTCGCCATCAACCTGCTGTCCTTCTGGGTCCTTGAGATCCGGGGTTTCTGGATGCTGTACATGGTCCTGATGAACCTGCTCTCCGGATTCCTGGTGCCCGTGACCTGGTTTCCCGGCTGGCTGCTCGACTTTGCCCGCGCCACGCCGTTCCCATCAATGCTGCAGACCCCGGTGGACATCCTGGCGGGGAGGACCGACGGCGTCGAAAGCCTTGCGATGGTGGGTGTCCAACTCCTGTGGCTGGCCGTGTTGCTGGTGGTCGTACAGGTGATGGTCCGGTTCGGTTCGCGGAGGCTGGTGGTGCAAGGTGGCTAGCCCCCGCGCAACGTCTTCCCTGACTTCCCGCCGCGCAACGTCTTCCCGCGCCGGCGACCCGCACGCTCCTGTCACCAACTTTGTCCTCCTCAAACTCCTTGTCTCGGCCCGGCTCCGCTCGCAGCTCGCCTATCGGGGCAGTTTCTTCTCGGATGTCGCCGGACAGGTTCTGCTGGGATTGACTGAGTTCGTTGAGCTCTACGCAATCGTCCACAACGTCTCCACCTTCGGCGGCATGACATTGGCCCAGACGCTCCTGGTGTTTGGACTGGCGTCCGTGGCGTTCGCCTTGGGAGACCTGCTCTTGGGAGAGACCGATTCCATGTCCGAGACCATCAGGTCCGGCAAGCTGGAGGTGTTGTTGGTCCGGCCCTTGCCTGTGCTGCTCCAACTGGCCACCTCGGACTTCCAGCTCAGACGCGTGGGTAGGCTGATCTTCGCCCTGGCGGCCCTGGCTGCAGCGCTCCTGCTCACGGACGTCCACTGGGACCCGGCCAAGATCGCCCTGGCCATCATCACCCCCCTTGCCGGTGCGGCAATCTTTTGCGCACTCTTCCTAGGCGCCGGAGCCATGCAATTCTGGATCCTGGACGGCCGGCAGTTCGCCAATGCTTTCACCTACGGTGGACGGTACGTCGCTTCCATGCCCGGAGCGGCGCTCTTCTTCCCCATCCAGATCTTCTTCACGTTCGTCATCCCCGCAACCTTGGTGGCCTACGCTCCCAGCCTGGTCATCCTCGAGCTCGACGGCCCTGCCGGAATCCCGGCCTGGACGGGTTGGCTGGGACTGCCGGCCGCCGTCGTGCTGAGCGGCCTCATGCTGCTCCTCTGGCGGGCGGCCATCAAAAAGTACACCGGCGCAGGAGGCTGACATGCCCATCATCGACGTGGAGAATCTGAGCCGCGAGTTCCAAGTCATGGAGCCTGCCGGGCGGTTCCGGCGACGCAGGAAGACCGTTCACGCGGTCCGCGGGATCGACTTCACTGTGGAGCAGGGCGAGGCGGTCGGTTACATCGGAGCCAACGGTGCCGGCAAATCCACCACCATCAAGATGCTGACCGGTGTCCTGGTGCCAAGCTCGGGACGCGTGAGCGTGTGCGGGTTCAACCCGGTGCCGCAGCGTAAAGCGCTGGCCCGGAAGATCGGCGTCGTGTTCGGGCAGCGCTCGCAGCTTTGGTGGGACTTGCCCCTGCAGGATTCGTACCCGATCCTTGGCGCCATGCATCGCATGCCCGAGGCGGATTGGCGGCCCAGGTTCCGCGAGCTTGCCGATCAGATGGACCTGGGGGAGTTCCTCACCACGCCGGTCCGGCAATTGTCGTTGGGCCAGCGCATGCGCGGCGAGGTTGCCGCTGCCCTGTTGCACCGGCCCGAGCTGGTGATCCTGGATGAGCCGACCATCGGCCTGGACATGATCAGCAAGGAGAAATTGCGCCAGTTCCTGGACGCCGAGCGCCGCGATAACGGCACCACGCTGTTGCTGACCACCCACGACATGAGCGATATCCAGCGTTTGTGCCAACGCGTTTTAGTAGTCGACGACGGCGCCATCGCCTACGACGGTCAGCTCACCGGTTTGGCCGAGGTGGCCGGAGCCGTGCGCACCATGGTGGTGGACCTCGCCACTCCCATGCACTCGGGTGTGCTCTTTTCGCTGCCTGATGGCGCCGTCCATGAAGGTATTGAGGCCAACGGGATCCGGCACAGCGTTTCGTTCGACCCTCGGAGGCTCTCCGCCGCCACGGTTCTGGCGGCCATTTCAAGCACTGCCGAGGTAGCTGACCTGTCCTTGCACGAGCCGGACATCGAGCATCTGGTCCGGCAGTTGTACGGGCGTGCGCGGGGCTAGGTGGTTGGTCCCGGCGCTGAGTTCGCTGGAACCCTGCGTGCTCGCCCGGAACCTTCAGGCGACTTGGCAGGCTTCCCACGATCTCAGCGTGCCCGGGTAGTGAGCCACTTCCCCTCCCCAGGGAGTGGCCTGCAGTCTAGCTGTTCTGTTCCAACGCCTCGGCGAGGTATCCGAGTAGCTCGTCGTCGACGTCGTCGATTGATCTCAGCCGCACCCGGCGGTCGAAGAAGTCTCCCTCGCGTACTTTCACGGCTTCGAGCCTGCCCTCGGCCGGGGCGTCCAGGCGCAGGGCGACGTCTACCGTGGTGTTGTTCGTTCTGGTGACTTGGGCGAACTTCCGCCGAGGGCTGTGTAGCGATACGTAGCCCTTGCGCATTTGGATCTCCACGCCGTCGGTCTCAGCGGACCAAGCCAGCAGGGCATCGGCAATCGGGCGGAGGCCGGGGTGGTTGGCGTATTGGCCGTCGAGGAGTTGGTCGGCATCCCGGAGCATGAACTCGGGGTAACCGAACATCTCCCAGGAGACTGCGTATTGCGCATAACCGGTGATGCCGTGTTCATCGCGCATCCAGTCGCGGAGCTCGGCGTCGTTCTTCACTCCCTGAGCCAGTCCCCGTTCGGCCCACCACCGGACGTCATGGCCGGACTTGCGCAGAAGCAGGTCCTGATTGCTGTCCACCATGGTTTGCCAGGTCTTGGCGGCCTTGACGTGGGGATTCTCGCTCATCTCCCGATCCTAGCCCGGCGGTTTCTCCTGACTTCGCCGGAATCGTGCGCCGTCGGAGGCAAATTTCCGGCGTCCTCGCACTGTTTCCGGGCTCTCGGGGTTCAGGTTTCCACATAGCGACGTGTACCCCTCCTGCAGCCGATGGTTGATTGCCATGCTGAGCCGATGAAGCCAACACCAAATACGCGCACCGTGCCCCCGCTTCCCCTGCGCGGCTACATGTGGAGGACGGACGAGCTGCTCCGGTTCGGTCTCAACAGCCGGAAGATCAAGGCGCTGGTGGACACAGGAGAACTGCATCGGATGAGATATGGGTGCTATATCAGGGCGAAAATGTGGAATGAGTTTGGTCCGAGGAGGCAAGCCAGGGAGCGGATAGTGGCCCATGCTCACGGGACACTGACCACATCAACGGGTGGGTTCGTCTACAGCCACTTGTCTGCGGCACGGCTCCACGGTCTGTTCGTTTGGGGTGTGGATGACAAGGTTCACATCCTGCACCCGGCCCGGCCTTCCTCGGACCGTTGGGGCAAGGATGTTCGGGGACACACGGAAAGCTTCACTGAAGACGATGTTGTCCCCGTTCAAGGCTTGCGGGCAACGACGCTGGAGCGCACCATCTTTGACAGTGCCAGGATGCTGAACTATCCCAAAGCCTTGGTGATCATGGACCACGGATTGCGCGTGGGCGCCGACAGGAACACAGTGGCATCCCTGGCAGCAGCTTCTGCTGGAAAACGGGGTATACGCACGCTGCGCAAGGCCTTGGACCATGCGGACCCGCGGTCCGAATCTGCCGGCGAAACACTCACCCGCGAGTTGATGCAGAGGCTGCGCATCAAACCTCCGCAGCCACAGTTCGAGGTACAGTCCCGTTTGGGTCGTCACCGTATGGACTTTGCATGGGAAGAGGAAAAGCTGGCGTTGGAGTTCGACGGTCGCACCAAGTATTTCGACTTCAACCCCACCGAGGAGGTCATTTTTCAAGAACGACGGCGGGAAAAGGCACTCGTCGAGGAGGGCTGGCGGTTTATCCGGATCGAATGGAAGGATCTTTTCCAAGAGCGTGCCTTCAAGGAGCGCATCCTCCGGGCCCTCGGGTGACGCGCTGCCGGATCCCGAGTTCGCGGGAACCCTGCCTGTTCGCACGGAACCTTTCGGCGATATCGCAGGCTTCCCGCGATCTCGGCGGCGGTTCGGAGGAAGAAGATGGGGATGAACCTTTTCCGGACGCGCGTCGTCGTATAGGCGAAGGGGCAGAGGAAAATAGTGAGGGAGGTGGCCATGCCGTTGGACGAGGACGTGGTGGCGGCGATCTACCGTGACCATGGCACGGCTCTGAAGCGCTTCGTTCTCAGCTGCACCTCCGACGCCCACCAAGCGGACGACGTCGTGCAGGAAACCATCCTCAAGGTGTGGCAGCACGCCCCGCAGATCACCGGCAGCGTGCGCAGCTACCTTTTCCGGACGGCCCGCAACGTCATCATCGATAACTATAGGAAGACCCAGCGCCGCCCTGCCGAGACCGGTGAACAGGACCTCCCGGACCATCCGGCGACCGAGCGCGTTGACGAACTTCTGAACCGGGTCCTCATGGAAGAAGCTCTGTTGAGGCTTAGCCACGAGCACCGCGAGGTCTTGGTTGCACTTCATTACCAGCGGTTTACCGTCAGCGAGGCAGCACTGCAGCTGAACATCCCTGCGGGAACCGTGAAATCCCGGGCTTTCTATGCTGTGAAAGCCCTCCGAACAATCCTTGATGAAATGGGGGTGGAACGATGACCGGCAACTCTGTCCACCAGTTGCTGGGCGCCTACCTTCTGGGTGGGCTCGAGGCAGACGAAGCCCGTACGTTTGAGGACCACCTTGCCACTTGCGCTGAGTGTCGCCGTGAGCTGGAAGAGCTTGAAAGCCTGCCCGCACTGCTCGACGCCGTTCCCCGGGCTGACGCTGTCGCGCTCACAGTCGTTGGGGGTCCTGACACGCTCTCACCGTCGGAACCCGAGGCGCTTCCCGAAAAGGTCCTGGTGGATTTGTCGGTCCGTCGAAAGAAGTCACGACGGCGGTGGGCGGCTGTGGTGGGTGCAGTGGCCGCTGCTTGCCTTGCAGTTGGCTTCCTCGCCGGACCTCTGCTGAACCAGCCCCCGAAACCGGACGCAAGCTACTCAGTTCAGGCGGACAACGGCTTGCAGCTGACAGTGGGTATGGTGAAAAAGAACTGGGGCACTGAGCTCGCTGTGGAGGGCCGTTCGATGCCGCTGGAAGGCACCCTGTATCTGTGGGTAAAAGGCCGGGACGGTGCCGAAGAACGCACGTGCGGATGGACGGCCACTCAGAGCGGCCGGATCAAGATCACCGGGGCCACTCCGGTACAGTTGGCCGGCATCGCTGGGGTTGAGCTCCGCGATGAGTCGGAGAATACGGTAGCTTCGATTTCCGTGCCGTAGCCGCTATTTCTCCACGACGTCGGTGCCCTGCGCCCGCAGTTCGGCCACCAGCGCCGGGTTCTCACAGGCCCGTGCGAACGCCTCGATCCGGCGTTCGATCTCCCGGCCCAGCAGCCAGCTTCCCAGTCTCTCGGCCAACGGCTTCACCAAAGCCGGGCGGCACGAAAAGGTGTACTTCCAGACCGCCCGGGTGCCGCCGTCCTCCGGAGTGAACCGCCAGCCGCCACCGAAGTTCTCAAAGAACCACGGACCCGAAACCATGGTCATACCCACGTTGCGGGGTGGGGTGTAGGAGACGTATTCGCTGACCATTTTCAGGCCCATGCGGGAAACGGTCCGGGTCCTGACACCCTTTCCGGCAGCAGTAGCCCCGTCAAGGAAAGCCTGCGAAGAGATGAACGGGTCCCATTTGAGCCGGAATTGGCCCGTCGTTTGGGAGAGGGCGAAGGCTGTGTCCGGATCCAGGCGGATGAATCGTTCGGCGCGCACCTGGGGCATCAGAACCCCTGACCCGAACCGAGCACCAGGAACACCATGAAGACAATGCCAAAAATGTTCACTGCCATGATGGCCAATCCGATGATGCCCGTGATCCGTCCCGCGTTCATGCGGCCCGCCCGGAAGACGGCGATCAATCCACTCACCACGGCAACTACTGCCAGGATCACGGAAATCCCCGCCAGCACCAGGGCCCCAAACCACCACGCGTCATTGCCCTCGTTGTAACGGCTCATGGCGGAGGCCACTGCTGCAATGCCCAAGGGGATGCTGACCACGGCCGCGATCGGCGAGAGCACTGCAGCGATGATGCTGGTGATCCCGGCGGGCAGACCGCGCGTCCCGGTCCTCTGCGGCTGCTGGTAGTAGTCGACCGGCGGCTGATAGCTCATGGTTCCCCCAAAATCCGTTGGCTAAAGCTTGCGGTAGGTGAGGTCGAAGATCATGCGACCGGCCTCGTGGGCCTTGTTTTCGAAGCTGGTCCGGATGCGGCCGTCGAAGCGGGGTGCCCAACCGCCTTCTTCATCCACGCCCTCGTTGGGACCGGTGTGCTCTGTGCTGACCGGCGCGCGGCCTTCCCTTACCGGAGCACCGCCCACAACAGACTCGACGCCGGATTGCCACACTTGCGTCAGCGGGCTTTCCTCGCCGCTGCGCTCGCCTTCGTGCATGTTCTCGAACTCCGTGGACCCGGCCAGGACTTCGCGGACGTGCACTGCATAGTTGGACCAGTCAGTGGCGATCCGCCAGTAGCCACCCTTTTCGAGTGCCTTTGCAGCTACAGAAGCGAAGGCAGGCTGGATGAGACGGCGTTTGTGGTGCCGGGCCTTGTGCCAAGGGTCCGGGAAGAACACCCAAAGCTCACTCACTGAGCCTTCCGGGAGCATCGACTCGAGGACCTCGGGGGCGTTGGCTTCCACCACGCGCACGTTGGTCAGCCCGCGGCTGTTGATCTTGATGATGGTGTTGGCCAGGCCGGGGGTGTAGACCTCAACTGCCAGGAAGTCCTTGTCCGGGTTCTGCTCTGCGGCGTGAACCACGGCGTCGCCCAGGCCGGAACCGATCTCTACGATCAGCGGTGCCTTGCGCCCGAATACGGCCTCGGCATCGAAGGTGTAGTCCGGGTGCACGGAGGTGTTGGCAACATGGCGGGGCACTTGGATGGCCCAGCGCTCGGCGTGCTCTTCCCAGGCAGCCTGCCTGCGGCCCTGCAATCGGGTGCCGCGGCGCACGAAGCTGACGGGCCGGCCGCCATAGGTCCCAAAGGATGCCTGGGTGCCGGGCGTGACGGGGCGCGGGGAATCTGGGGTTTCACTCATCACTTCCAGAATACTTTGGTTCGGGGTGGAGGCTCTGCGGAGTCTGGGCTGGCAGGAGACGTTCAGCGATCCAGCAGGGCCTCGGGGGTGATGCGTGGGCTGCTAGTCCGCGCAGGCAATGGATCCCTCTTCTCCCGGTGACGTACTCCCGTCAGCTCGGACAATAATCACCTGGATGCAGAGGTGCTCATCATCCCAGCCAAAGTAGGCCCGGACGTTTGGCTCCTTGATGGAGTCGTATTGGCCTTCCGGGATGTCGGCGGTGCGGTAGCGCCACATATATGTGTCCCCTGGCTGGGGTTGTGGGTTCTTCCACCGGAAATCAGCGAAGTCTGGCTTTTCGGGGTCCTTCGCCCCCACAAAATCCACTACATCGGGTACGCCCGGTTTAGTGGGTTCCACCTTCGGCTGCGCCTGGATGCCAAGAACTACGCCCACCACAATGGCGAGAACCAGCACTGCTGCGCCTGAGGCGGCCAGCAGGTTGCGCTTGCGGTGGCCTGCCGGCGGGAGGTCTCTCCTGGTTGCCGGGCCGGCGCCGGAACGGGTGGCTTTTGCCCCCTGGTTGTTCTGCGGACGCGATGGCTGCCAGCCGCGCAGCCCGGTGGTCCCGGAAGGGCCCGTGCCCCCGTCCGATGCTCCGTAGGGTCCTTGGGCCCGGAACTGCGCTGGGGCCCACTGAGGTGCCTCGGGTTGGAGGGCTTGGGGAGAGTTGCCAGGTTGCGTGGGCCGGGTGGGCGTCCGGAACCCGTGGGGAACGGTGGATGGGAGGGTTCGGTCCGGGAACGTGGGCACCGATCCGGTCGCTGTTTTGGAAGCGTCGGGTTCCACCGGGGCAATGCTCCGGACCCGGGTTTCCTCGAAGGTGACGTCCGGGTGCTGCTCGTCGCCGTGCCCGGTTTCCTCGAGAACCTCAAAAGGCGTCACGGACAGGTTCAATTCGGCCTGGATCCGCTGGAGCGCCAGCGCGAACGCGTGTGCCGACGAGTAGCGGGATTCCGGCGATTTCGCCATGGCCGCAGCCAGGACGAGTTCCAGCGACTCCGGCACGTCGGCACGTCCAAGCCTGGGCAGGGGCGAATTGGTGATGCGGGAAATCAGCTCCCGCTGGGAGTTGTCCTGTCCGGGCAAAACGAAGGGCGAGCGGCCGGCCAAGAGCGTGTAGAGGGTTGCCCCCAGCGCCCAGATGTCCAGGGGAACCCCGTCCACTGCGCCGCCCCGGAACTGCTCGGGCGGCGACCACGGAATGGACATGCCGGCGTCGTCCTCCTCGGTGTCCGCGCCAATGGTGCCGGAGATACCGAAGTCCGTCAGGGCGGGCCGGTTGTAATCGGTAACCAGGATGTTCGCCGGCTTGATGTCCCGGTGGACAATGCCGGCCCGGTGGGCAGTCTCGACGGCGGATGCCACCTGGATGCCGACGGCCAGGACCTCGTCCACTGTGAATCGCTGGCGACGGTAGCGGACGTCGAGGCTTGGCTTGGAGCAGTACTCCATGGCGAGGTAGGAATGGCCGTCCTCGGTGATCTCTGCTTCAAAGATCGTGACAATGTACGGGTGCGAGGACAGCTGGGCCATCAGGTTGGCTTCGGACTCGAAGCGACGGCGTGCCCCGTCGGTCTTCAAATCGGACAGCAACACCTTGACGGCTACTTTGCGGCGCGGGCGGTCCTGTTCGTAAAGGTACACATCGGAGAAGCCGCCGGAGCCGAGCAGGCTGATGTAGTTGAATCCTGGAATGGGTGGAGGCGGCGCGGGGGGCCTTTTGGAACTCAAAGAAGCTCACCGCCGGCCGCTATGGCGAGGAAGCCCAGGAAGATCACGCCGAAGGACATGATCGTGACCAAGACCGCCGGAGCTGTGATCAGTCCAGGGCTTTGGACTGGCGTGATAGCGCCCATGGAGTAACCTTGCGGCGCGGCCCCCGGAACATACTGCTCCTCATACTGACGCACGTTGAAGCTGATCGGGTCATGGTGGGTGCCGCCAGGCTTGCGGAACTTCTTGTCTTGGCTGAACATCACAACGAATCCTATAAGGATGCTTGGGCCGAACAAGTTTATTGCCGCTGCTGCACCGCCACAGATCGCCCCGGTTCTTGAGGCGGTGAACCTGGACAACGCCCGTTCTGCAGTCTTCTTCCTCGCCGGGTCACATTGATCCCACCGCGCATGCCAAACCACCGACTGACAGAATAGGACGTGTGACCTCCTCCAAGACGCCCGGCTATCGAGAGAAACCAGTCCTGCCTGACATGACAGCGGACGCTGAGATCGACGAAGAACCTGCACCGGATCCCACACGGTTAAGCGGCAGAAGGGGCCTGGTCTACTTGGGCATCTGCCTGGTCCTGATCGGCCTGAACCTCCGCACCGTCTTCTCCAGCTTCTCCGCGGTCCTCCCGGAAATAACGTCCGACGCCGGCCTGCCGGGCTGGTCCTTGGTGGTCCTCACCACTGTGCCGGTCACCCTGCTGGGAGTCTTCGCGCCCTTGGCCCCCATCCTGGCCCGGAGATTCGGCGCGGAACGGGTGCTTCTCGGAGCCATGGCAGTGCTGACCGCGGGCTTGCTCCTGAGGCCGGTGGAGTTCCCGGGAATGGGTCACCTGCCCGCACTTCTGGCCGGAACAGCAGCCTGCGGTGCCGCGATAGCCCTCTGCAACGTCCTCTTGCCGGGCGTCGTCAAAAGAGATTTCCCGCACCGTCTTGGCCTGATGGGTGGCCTCTACACCACAGCGATTTGCGCGTCGGCGGCCCTTGGAGCGGGCTTCACGTATCCGGTGTTTACGGCAACCGGCCACTGGACCTCGGCGCTCTGGTTCTGGGCGGTGCCTGCCGCCGTCGTGCTCTTGCTGTTCCTTCCGTTGGCAATCCGCCAACCGTCCGTGAAACACCAAGCCGTCCAAGGCGGCGTCAATGTGTGGCGCTCGGCCGTGGCGTGGCAGGTGACCATGTTCATGGTGTTGCAGGCCATGATGTCGTTCAGTGTGTTCGCCTGGATGGCACCGATCCTGCGCGATAGGGGTATCGACGGCGGAACGGCCGGACTGATCGTGTCGGTGTCGATTGTGCTGCAGATGCTTGGCTCACTG
>NZ_JABMCX010000158.1 GCF_013179505.1 Paenarthrobacter sp. CM16
AGAAAGCCAGCAGCCCGGAAGCTACGCCCGTTTGGGCTCCGGCAGTTTCGTCCTGCCTGTTTCATAGTGAAGTTCGTCGTTGTTCTGCAGAGTAAACAGCTTGTCGGCGACGACCTGTGACAAGGCTTCATTGCAGGACACAGCGAAGAACCGCGGAGACATGACATCAAGGATGCAGCCGAGCTGGGCGAGTTCAGTGGCCAGCGGTTGCCAAGCATCTGGGTCATCCGTTTTCAGCAGGACACGGAAGGTGAAGTTCGATGTGTCGTGGTCGAGTCCTGTGGCAACGACGGCGTCCTCTGCCGAGCGCATGACGTTCACCCTGTCGCCAAAGTTGATGTCATAGAGAAAAGCCGGCACTGCCAGGACAGTGGCTGTGCCGTCTGCTTCAACTCGGCCGCGAAGTCCTTCCCACATTTGCTCGGTGTCCGGTTCCGGAGGCAGCGCAAACCAGATGGTGTCAGGCGCGTCCAGGGCTTCGGGAAGCGGCTGGAAGGAGCCGTCGTGCCAATGCGCCACGACGCTGGGGTGTTGCCGATAGTCAGTCACCCGCTGAGACTACCGAACAAAGGCAAGCAATCAGCCAGCGACGCGGGCGCCCTGTCGAGGAACGAATACACTGGGGCGAACTGGCCGGGATCTCCTCGCTGAGAGCAAGCGCCAGCAAGTAGGTGTTTCCCGCATCTAGAAAAGGCAACGATCAATGACAATTGGCGACTGCGTTTCCCAACCAACTCAGCTCCATCAGCGGCGTGCCCGCTAATGAGGCCGCCCACACGGAAAATCATGACAGTGTTTTGGGACGCCGACGGCGGACAAGAGGAAATGCCGGGATTCATCGTTTATGGGCTGGTCGATCCGAAACGTTGGGTTGAAAGGTCCTTCCCGCTGGGCTTGTGGCCTGCCGGAACGGATGCAGCAGAATCCCGTCTTTACGGTGAGACCTGGGAATTGAAACTGTGGGACGTAAGGGTCCAGGAGTTTTTGAGTGGGAAAGCCTGGACAACGGCCGTTCGTGGGACGTTGCAGACGATCATCGATGCCGGATGCAGAGTGGCCTGGGTCAGCAGCGAGGGCTTTCCTTTTGTCGATCCGCCCTTCCTGTTTCTGCCGGAGCATATGTCCGGGAGTGTTCTCTGTGCCCTCACTTCTGATGGCGAATTCTTCTGCCCTCTGGACCCGGACCAGCCGATTCGAGCAATCTCAGATGATCAGTTGGGGCGATTGCGTGTTCACGCGCATGGTCTCGCTGATGCCACCTCCTGATGCTGCACGTATACCAGTACTCTTGCGGGGTGGCTGTAGGGATGGCCTCCGGGATGCCTGATGGTAGGTTCTGCTCATGAATACCGAGGATGCTGTCCTGCCTCCGGGGTGGCGCATGTCTGAGCAGCCTAGAAGCCCGTTGCCTGCCCGTTGGTCAACCAATGGGTTTGAGGAGGAATTATCGTGGCTAGGCGAAGACGTCGTCAACGCAGCGGAGACGGCCGTCCTTCCACCTGGTTGCGAGGACAGTGTCTGGATTCTCCACAATCAATACGTATGTCCCCTTGGTGTTGATCCGGGTCTGCTCGCTGAGGAGGATAAGGGCCCGATCTACCTTGTGGCTCCGCCGTCTGAGTTCGTCAGGATCAGGTGGAGCAAAGTGGCCAAGATCAAAGGCGTTCCGCTACGGGGAGCGTTTTGGGATGGGTTGGAAGTCCCTCCCTGTTTTCGCTGGGACGCGATGGTGGGGTGGGATGAGGCCGGGCTTGTTCTGCCTGGTGCTGAATTTGTGTACCAACCCATGAGCGGGACCATTGGTCAAGTGGAGCTGGAAGCGCTTCTAACCCTGCTGCAATCCGCGACAAAAACTCAGTGGGTGCAGGGAATCTTCGCCGCTGCGGACCGATACGCGGACGACATATTGGGCGTCGTGGTCGGTGCCGATGGAATCAGGCGACGGCAGGTCGTCTCCTTCGAACTCGAAGCGCTCCTGCCGGCACTGCTGGAACCAACTCTTCCCAACCACACGCCTGAGTTTTGGTGGCCGGAGGACCGGGCGTGGGCTGTTTGGACAGACTGGGACCTGCTGGGATCCAAGGTCTTCGGCAGCAAAGAACTGATCGAGACCCTCCGGCGGCACCCCGACCTCGAAACACTGGACTGGTTCCCGGTTCGAGCAGACCCCCAAACACCCCTGGATCCTGTCCGGGAACAGCGAGCCTGAGTCGGGCTCGTGGACTGACATGGCCGCCACCAAGAATGCCGGACAGGGAGATGCTTCTCGTCTGTGTGGGAGCTCCGGTGTTAGGGCGGTCGAATGTTGGCCGATTCCTCGCTGCGGTGGAGCGTCCAAAAATTCGTGGAGAATAGGCGGATGGACGGGGAATACGTTGTCGATTCAGTGACGAGCGAAACCGCGCCTTGGGTTCATGCGGCAAACCTGGAGCAGGCTCAGTTCGTGCGCCAGGCGCTCAGAGGAGCTGACGTTCTGGTTGTCGACCTGGATGGATCCCAAATGCTCACCCTGGATCAGCTCTTCGCAGAGTACAAGCAGAATTTTTCATTTCCGGACTACTTCGGTGGGAACTGGAGCGCCTTTGACGAGTGCCTGAAAGACTTGGAGTGGCTCCCTGCACGACGATATTTGACCATCATCAGCAACGCTGAGTTGGTGCTTTCCAGAGAAAGTGCAGAACAGCAGACGTACCTTCGGGCTGTTCAAGATGTTGGAAAGGCATGGTCCACAACCGTCGGTCTGGGATATGAGCGCGGACACGCTGACATTCCCTTCAACACTGTGCTGGTTGAAGGTGCCGTCGATCTCCGCTGGCGCTTCTGAAAAGGAGCAGGAAAGGGTGGCCGTGCAATCCGTACTCAACATTGCGTATTTTCGTATCCCATGCTTCGGAAGCGTGAGTCCTGCAGTTGCCCGATGTGGGCATGGACACGGGGCGATGGGAGAGTCGTTTGAAGCCTCACAGAAGGGGAATCCACCCATAGCTGTTGCGACATTGGGCTGGGGACTTAGCCGTGAGAGGAGGGCGTGATGCAGAATCCGGTGCTTGAGCTGTGGAGGCTCGATGAGACGCCCGGCGCAGGAGACGCGGTTGAACTGCTCGGCCAGCTGGCCCTCGAGCGCGCCCTTCGCTACGCCAACCCCGAGGACCGTGAAGAGTTCATCGCCGGCCGACTTGCTGCACTGCACTTTGCTGCGACGCTCCTGGGAGTGGAGTCCCGCCGCCTCGTCCCTTCCTATCACTGCCCGCAGTGCGGCCCCGGCCAGGACCATGGTCGCCCAGGGTTCATGCTCGACGGCGGCCCCGCACCTCTGGCGCTCAGCGCTTCCAGAGCGTCGGGCTGGGTGCTGCTGGCCGGCGTCGTGCATCCTCCCGAAGAGCTCCGGCTGGGGGTGGACCTTGAATCGACTGACAAGGCGGCCTTCGAAGGCTTCGACGACGTCGCGCTGACCGCAAACGAAAAGCGCTTCCTATTTACCATCCAGGACCAGGAGCAAAATAGTCAGCGCGCCCGCCTGTGGGCACGCAAAGAGGCGTGGCTGAAGATGACAGGGCAAGGCCTGAGGCGCAACCCCGCAGAGCTGGATGTGCTGGATCTGCCCGGCCTGAGCGACGTCACCGAAAAAGAACTGCCTGAGGGGTTAGTCGCCGCTCTCGCCCTCGGCTAACGCGCAGAAGGCAGCGGCGGAAGCGCAGCCTCGTAGAGCCACGGCCGGAGGATCGACCCAGCATCAAAGCCCGGAATGAACGAATCCGCGGCCTCAATAAACGCCTCCGTGGACACCGAGCTGTGACGGTTGGTGGCCGTCCAATGCTGCAGGAATCCGAAGAACGCCTCGTTGCCGGCCGCGATTCGTACGGCATGGACGGCCAAGGCTCCGCGCTTGTAGACGCGGTCATCGAACATCAACTCGGGACCGGGATCGCCCACCAACAAGTCCTGCGGGCCGGCGTCGAGCCTTTTCCACGCAGCCGTTGCCCGCGCAGCAACGGTCATGGTGCGGGATTCCTCGGACCACAACCACTCCGCGTAGCAGGCGAATCCTTCATGCAGCCAGATGTCTTTCCAGCTGCTCACGGTCAGCGAGTTGCCGAACCACTGGTGGGACAGTTCGTGGGCGATCAGGCGCTGGGCATCCCAGGAATCACGCATATGGTTGCGGCCGAAGATGGAGACGGTCTGGGCTTCCAACGGGATTTCCAGCTCGTCTTCAGTCACCACCGAGGTGTAGTCCGTGAACGGGTAGGGGCCGAAGCAATCCTCGAAGGTCCGCATCATGTCCGGCTGGCGTCGGAGTCCTTGGAGGGCGTCGACGGCCATTTCCGGAGTGACTGCTACGAACTGCGGCACCCGGTGGTGGGTGTCGTCAACGTGCAGGGGAACCTTGACGTACCGGCCGATTTGCACGGTAGCAAGGTAGGTGGCCATGGGTTCAGCTTGTTCGTAGACCCAGGTCTCCCTGCTGGACTTGCGGGAGTGGGAGATCAAGGTGCCGTTGCACACCGGCCGGTAGTTGTCGTCCGTGGTCACGGAGATGAGGAAGCTGGACTTGAAGCGGGGATGGTCGTTGCAGGGGAACCAGGACGCTGCGCCATTGGGCTGGCCGGCCACCAGGACGCCGTCGTTCAGTTCTTCCCACCCCACGTCACCCCACAGTCCGCGCCGCGGCTGGGGATTGCCGTCATAGCGGATCTCCAAGGAGAACTGCTGACCTGACTTGAGCGGGGACGCGGGGGCAAGCACCAGATGCTCTGCCCGGTGGCTGAACTTCTGGAGCTTCTTGCCGTCGAACTGAACTTTGCTTGCCCGCAGGCCCACCAAATCCAGGACGATCTGCGGCGTGGATTCCAAGGCAGTGCATCGCAGGACCGCTTTGCCGATCAGCTTGTTGCTGCCCAGCCTGACATCGAGGTCCAACTCGTACCGGTCCACACGGTAGCTGGTGCTGCCGTGGTCCAAAGTGTAGGGGTCGGCGTCGGTTTTGGGGGTGGGGATTGGTGCGGCCATATCCGTCCAATCTACTTCAGGCGCGGCGCTTGTGCTGACGGGCCCACCCACGGGCTCACCGGGTTGCCCATCCAATACGTTCCGGCAGGGACCGTCTCACCGCGCATTACCAACGACGCCGGACCAACAGTTCCGCCGTCGCCGATGCTGGCGGCAGGGAGGATGACGCCGTGCGGACCCATGGTGGCTCCGTTGCCGAGCGTCACTGTATCCAGGCTCATCACGCGGTCGTGGAACAGGTGCGTCTGGACAACACAACCACGGTTGACGGTGGAGTTCTCTCCCAGGGTCACGAGGTCAGCCTCGGGCAGCCAGTAGCTCTCGCACCAGGTACCACGGCCGATCTTGGCGCCGAGGCCGCGAAGCCACCACACCAAGGCCGGAGTTCCGGCGGCAGAGCGGGCAAACCAGGGTGCGCTCACCATCTCGATGAAGGTGTCCACCACCTCGTTACGCCAGATAAACGAGCTCCACAGCGGGTGTTCGCCTGCACGGATGGTTCCCACCAGAACCCACTTGGCGAGGACGGAGCTGAGCGCTGCCACGGCTCCTGCTGCGAGCATCACCACGCCGCCCAGGACTGCGGCGATCCAGTAACCCCATCCTCGTGCGATCCAGTCCAACACCAGCATCACGCTGACGGCGATTGCCACAGTGAGGATGACCGGTATCAGGCGGCACAGTTCCCACAATGCCCTGGCGACCTTCAGCTTCAGGGCCGGGCGGAACGTTCGGGTCTGGTCAGCATCGACGGCGGTGCGGCGCAGTCTGACGGGCGGACTGCCAAGCCACGAGGTGCCGGACTTTGCTTTGGCCGGGGTGGCGGACAGCACCGCGACGAGCGAGTTCTTGGGGACGTTACGCCCTGCGGCCGTCATTCCTGAGTTGCCCAGGAACGAGCGCTTGCCGATCTTGGCCGGCGCGATTTTCATCCAGCCGCCACCAAGTTCATACGAGGCCACCATGGTGTCATCGGCAAGGAAGGCTCCGTCCCCGATGGTGGTCATCTTTGGAACAAGGAGCACCGTGGAAGCTTCCACGTTTTTGCCTACCTTGGCCCCGAGGAGTCGTAGCCAGAGAGGCGTGAAGAGGCTTGCATAGACAGGGAAAAGGAGGTCCCGGGCCATGTCCAGAAGGCGCTCGGTGGCCCACACCTGCCAACCGATCCGGCTGCGCACCCGGTAGTACCCCTCCTTCAAACCCAAACCGAGAAGCCTGGCAAAAATCAGGATGAGCACGAGGTTGCCGAAGAACCACACCAAGGCGGCCAGCGGAACGGCGAGGGCAATCTGTGGAAGCGCTGTTTCCAACGACTCGTGGCCCCGGATGAAAGCCAGAACCACCAGGGCACCAACGAATGCCGAGATATAGGGGATAAGCGCCAGCAAAGCCGAAGCGCTGGCAAAAGCGGAGAACCAGAGCCGGTCAACCACAGGCCGCCGGCTGATGGTGTCCGGCCATTCGTGCTTGGCCTTACCTCGGCGTTCTGCAGGGGAGCCGGCAACTAGGTGTCCTGCTTTCACTTTGCCCAGCACAGCGGATCCGGCATCGACGTGGGCGCCCGCGCCAATGGTGGCTCCGGGCATCAGGGTGCTTCGGGCGCCGACAACTGCACCGGCTCCCACATGAATCTGGCCGATGTGGACGGAGTCACCGTCAACCCACCAACCCGAAAGGTCCACTTCGGGTTCGATGTTGGCACCGCTGCCCAAGGACAGGAGGCCGGTGACCGGGGGCAGTGAGTGCAGGTGGACGTCCTTGCCGATCTTGGCTCCGAGTGCCCGTGCGTAGTAGGGGACGAACGGGGCGCTGGCCAGGCCGATGGCACCTGAAAGATCTTGGATTTGTTCGGCGAGCCACAGCCGCAGGTGGGTTTTGCCGGATCGAGGGTAGGTGCCGGGCTGGATCCTGCCAAGCAGCACCCTGGCTGCAACTACGGAGATCGCCATCCGGCCCAAGGGACTGACGAAAACCAGCCATGACGCCGCGATCCACCACCACGACACCACGGGCGCGGCGGCAAAGCCGGCGAAGTCTGACAGCAGCCTGTTGGCGGCCATGAGGTAGGTGAGCCAACGCATGCCCACCAGGATGTGCAAGGGCACGCCCATCAGCACTTGGAAGATCTGCGACTTCAGGGCAGTAGGGCGGACGGTGCGCTCAGCAGCGGGCACCGGCACGCCGCCGTCGGGAAGTGACTGCCGGGCGGCGTCGATCAACGCGCCGACGCGGGGTGTGGCGTAAATGTCCGCCACGGTGATGGTGGGATAGCGGACGCGAAGGGCGGAAACGAGTTGCGCCGCAGCCAAGGACCCACCGCCGTAGGCGAAGAAATCGGCGTCGAGTGAACTGACGGGACTGCCAAGTACAGACTCCCACTGCTCCACCACCCAGCGGGCGTCATCGGGAAGATTCAGCGGGGCGTTCCCGGCCTCGGTGGCACCGGCTCCCGCCAGCGGCCAGGGGAGTGCATGGCGGTCCACTTTGCCGCTGGTCTTGGTGGGAAGCGAATCCACCACAGTCAACAGGGGGATCAAGGCGGCCGGAAGGCTCTCGCCAAGAAGCCGGCGGGCCTCCTCCATGGACAATTCATGGCCATCAGCAGGGGCCAGATAGCCAACAAGGATCTGGTTGCCGGCAGCCGTTGTCTGCACTGCCGCCGCGGCCCCTGCCACGCCGGGCAACGACTGAAGAGCCGCATCCACTTCGCCCAGTTCAATCCGGCGCCCACCCAGCTTGACCTGTTCGTCGGCCCTGCCCATGAAGATCAGGCCCTCGGCTTCGAAGCGCACCAGGTCACCGGAACGGTAGGCCCGGTCCCATCCCAGCGTCGTCATGGGCGCGTACTTCTCGGCGTCCTTGGCGGGATCGAGGTAGCGGGCCAGTCCCACACCTCCGATGATCAGTTCGCCGATCTCACCCTCTGCCACCGGGACGCCTTGGGGATCGACGACGGCCAGGTCCCAGCCATCCAGCGGCAGCCCGATACGCACGGGGCCGGGCCCGCCCAACGGGGCAGCGCAGGCAACGACGGTTGCTTCGGTAGGACCGTACGTGTTCCACACCTCCCGGCCGTCTACGGCGAGGCGCTCGGCCAGTTCGGGCGGGCAGGCTTCGCCGCCGAAGATGAGGAGACGGACGTTCTCGAGGGCCTCGGCCGGCCACAAGGCTGCAAGGGTGGGCACGGTTGAAACCACGGTAATGCCGTGGTTGATGAGCCAAGGGCCCAGGTCCATGCCGGTACGTACCAAGGCTCGCGGTGCCGGAACCAGGCAAGCTCCGTGACGCCAGGCAAGCCACATTTCCTCACAGGAAGCATCAAAGGCGACTGAGAGCCCGGCCAGCACCCGGTCCTGTGGACCGATGGGTTCGGCCTGGAGGAAGATGCGCGCTTCTGCGTCCACGAACGCTGCTGAGGAGCGATGCTTTACCGCAACGCCCTTCGGCGTTCCAGTGGAACCGGAAGTGAAAATGATCCAGGAATCGTCGTCCAAAACGGGAGGGGACGGCTCGGAAACGGGCTCTCGTGAAGCGCCCGAAAGTTCGATGTCCAGGCCCGCAGCGATGATGGCACCGACCTTGGCTTCGCCGAACACCAGGCGGGCGCGCTCTTCGGGGTCGTCCGCATCAACAGGAACATAGGCGGCGCCGGCCATGAGAATTCCCAGGATGGCGATGTAAAGCTCGTTGGTGCCGGAGGGAATCCGGATGCCGATCTTGTCGCCCCGCCCCAGGCCCGCTGCATTGAGTCGGGCGGCAAAGGTCCGCACTGCCTTGAGCAGCTCGGTGTAGCTCAGGGACTTATGGCCGTCATCGAGCGCCGAGGCCTCGGGAAAGGAGGATGCGGTTTCTTCCAGGATGTCAACGAGGGTGCGCTCGGCAGGGGCCGCAGCACCGCCCGGCAGCTGGGGACGGTACGTGGTCAAGGCAGGGGTATGCCCGGCCCCCAAGGAATGTTCTGTGCTCACGACGTCAGCTTTCCGCAGAAAGATGAACAAAAGGTGTCTGCCGTTTCCTGCGCGACACACTCTGTTGCGCTGCTGTTCTCCTGCACGTCATTCGCCGTTGGGGGCCGGGTATCGTCACTTAGGGGACCAGCAGGACTTTTCCAGTCGTACGGCGGCCCTCAAGGTCCCTGTGTGCCTGGGCAGCTTCCGCGAGCGGGTACGTTGCGCCCACCCGGACAGCGAGGGTGCCGTTGGCGGCGGCGTCGAAGATTTCCGCTGAGCGCCACCGGCGTTCCTGGGCGTTCTGAACGAAGTGCGCCATGGTGGGCCTGGTCAGGGTGAGGGAGCCGCCAGCGTTCAGGCGTTGGGGATCGAACGGCGGCACCGGACCGGATGCTGCCCCGAAGAGAACCATGGCACCGCGGATGCGCAGGCTCTTCAAGGAATCGTCGAAGGTATCCTTGCCGACGCCGTCGTACACCACGTTGACGCCTTCGCCGTCGGTGAGCTCACGGACCTTCTCGGCGAATCCGTCATAGCGGAGCACCTCATCGGCGCCCGCCAGGGTGGACAGGTCGGCCTTTTCATCCGAAGAGACGGTAGTGATGACCCGCGCGCCGCGGGCTTTCAGGAGTTGCGTCAACAGCAGGCCAACACCACCGGCGCCTGCATGCAGCAACACGGTGTGCCCCGGTTCGACCCGGAACGACGAGTTCATCAGGTAGTGAGCGGTGATTCCCTGCAGCGGCAGAGCCGCAGCAGTGTGATCGTCGACGCCGGCAGGAACCGGAAGTGCCTTGCCGGCGTCCACCAGGGCGTACTCCGCGTAGGTCCTGTTTCCCTCGGCCGTGGCAATGCGATCGCCGACGGAGAATTCCTCCACACCCTCGCCCACGGCCTCAACGGTTCCCGCGGCCTCGGCCCCGGGGGTGAAGGGGTACTCCACTGTGTAGATCCCGCTGCGCTGGTAGGTCTCAATGAAGTTGACCCCGGCAGCTGCGACCTTGATCAGCAGCTGGCCGGGGCCAGGGGTTGGTGGTTCCACGGAGGCGAGCTGGAGGACCTCAGGTCCTCCGGGCTGCTGTGCAACGATGGCGTTCGTCATGGTGGCTCCTCACTCCGGGGCGGTCCTTCCGGTGCCCGGTTTCAGGTTCCATCCTAGGGAAGTTGGGGCTTCCCTTGTGGAACGCCTAGAAGCGTCCGTGCGTCGAAGCCACGGGGCAGTCGAAGCCGCGGCCCGCTGCGAGGCCTACCTCGTTGAGGTATCTGACCACGATGCCGTAGGACTGCAGCAATGAGGTTTCCGTGTAGGAAATGGAGTGCTTGGCGCAGAACTCACGCACAATCTTTGTGGCCTTGTACAGATGCGGGCGGGCCATATCCGGGAACAAGTGATGCTCAACCTGACGGTTGAGTCCACCCAAGAGGAAGTCCATGAAGAGGCCGCCGGAGATGTTGCGCGAGGTCAGGATCTGGCGGTTCAGGAAGTCCACGCGGCTGTCCTTGGGGAGGACCGGCATGCCCTTGTGGTTGGGTGCGAACGAGGCTCCCATGTAGAAGCCGTAGACCATGATCTGCACGCCGAGGAACGCGAACGCCATACCGATGGGGAGGAAGGTGAAGGCGAGTACCGGAAGGGCTGCGAGCCTGGCCACGAGGATGGGCGTCTCTACCCAGCGGTGGCGGACCTTCTGCTTGCCGAAGACAAAGCGCAGGGAGTCGAACTGCAGGCTCAAGCCCAGCAGGGTCAGGAGCGGGAAGAAGAACCAGCCCTGCTTCTTGGTGAGGAAGGCAAGGCGGCCCTTGCGCTCTGCTGCTGCATCCTCGTGGAATACCAGGGCGTTGTTCCGGATGTCCGGGTCCTTGGAGATGACGTTGGGGTGGTTGTGGTGGGCTCCATGCTTTTGTTCCCACCAGGAGTAGCTGATGCCGGCAACACCGGCGGCCAGGAGACGGGCTGACCAGTCATTGGCACGCCGTGACGCGAAGATCTGCTTGTGTCCGGCCTCGTGGGCAAGGAAGCTTAGCTGGGTGCACAGGATGCCTACGGCTGCGGCTATCAAAAGCTGGTACCAGGAATCGCCAATGAGTGCGAAGCCGAGCCAAGTGCCGGCCATCAGCAGGACCAGGGCCACGAAGACCCAGATGTAGAAGCCGGTGCGGCGCTCGAGAAGTCCGGCTGCCTTAACACTCTTGAGGAGCTCTGAGTAGCTCTGGACGACGGGATTTGGTTGAATTGCGCGAGCTTTGGGGCGCTCAGCGGTGGACGTGGGTGACATAAATGTGCCCCGTATCGCTAACGGGCAACGCTGCAGCCGACGTTCGGACTGCACGGTCTGGATCACCCTCCACTAAGCATACGGCTAATCTCCAAAATAATGAGACTGCTCACAATTGCATGCATAAATATCGGACAGCATGAATATTCTTGCTGTACAGTGGAGTTATGACTATTTCTGTTGC
>NZ_JABMCX010000159.1 GCF_013179505.1 Paenarthrobacter sp. CM16
GGTTTCCAGGACATCCGTGCGCGAGGCCGTCCGGATCCTTGAGGCCATGGGCGTGGTCCGCGCGGGGGTGGGTTCGGGCAAGGACGCCGGGACCGTGGTCATCGCCGAGCCCGGCTCTGCGCTGGGTTCCACATTGAGGCTGCACGTGGCAACGCGCCATCTTCCCGTGGCGGACATCGTGGAGACCCGTGTCCTGCTGGAATCCTGGGCTGCGGAACGGGCCCAGGTGGGTGTTCCGGCGCTGGAGGAGGCCGGGGAATTGCTGGACCAGATGGACGCCGCCCCGGATATTGATACGTTCCTGGCCCTCGATGCCCGGTTCCATGTGGCCCTGGCGCAGGCAGCCGGCAACTCCGTGGTGAGCGCCATGATGGCCTCGCTCCGGGGCGCGATCGAGAATTACGCGGGTGAGCTCACTGGAAACCTCCCCGACTGGAACGCGACGTCCACCCGCCTGCGGGCGGAGCACCGTGCCATCCTCGACGCCGTGAACAACCACGACGGCGGCACAGCAGCTGAGCTTGTTGCCGCCCACATCCAAGGCTTCTACAAAGAGGCCGGAGTGGGCGCAAACCCCTCGCCCAGTTGACACCTCACCCCCATGTTTTTGGGAAACATGGGGGTGAGGTGTCAACTCGCGGGCTTGAGGGCGGGTGCCGCCGTGCTCTTGCGGATCTCCACCCTGGGCGAGAACTCGTCCTGTGCCTGGGTAGCTGTCTCGCCGGCCTGCTGGATCTGCTCCCGCATCCTCCGCCAGGCCAGGCTGCCGAGCTCGTTGATGGGCACGGCTGCCGTGGTCAACGGGGGCGTGGTGTATTTGGCGAAGGGGATGTCGTCAAAACCCGTCACGGAAATGTCCTCCGGAACCCGGATCCCGCGCTCGTGCAGGCCGCTAAGCAGACCCATGGCCACGAGGTCGTTGAAGGCCAGGACGCCGGTGGCGCCACTGGCGATGATGGCTTCGGTGGATTCGTGGCCGGAGTCGAAATTGGAGCCGCCGTGCAGCATCTGCAGCTCGATGTCCGGGTGCTCGGCGCGGAACTGGTCCAACCCCACCAGGCGCTGGCGGTTGGAGGCGCTGTGCTCCGGGCCGGACAGGAAGACCAGCCGCCTGTGTCCCAGTGAGACCAGATGCTGTGCCAGTTCTTGGATGCCCTGCCCGTAGTCCACGCTCAGGCTCGGGGTGTTGGTGGCGATGGTGGTCCGGTTGATGAGTACCAGGGGGTGCAGGGTGGGCGCCAGCTCTTCGAGTTCGGCATCGGCCATGCGGGGAGCGCAGAGGACCACGCCGTCACAACGACGCCGGGCTTCCCCCGCCAGGATTGCTTCCTCGCTGGTGACTTCTGAGGAGTCTGCGATGAGGACGCGGTACCCGTCCTGGGCTGCGGCGATGCTGAGGCCGCGGAGGATGGCCTGGAAGGTGGGGTTGGCCAGGTCCGGGACAACTATTCCGATGGTGTCGGTCTTGCCCAGGGCGAGGCTGCGCCCCACCGGGTTGGGTTGGTACTTCAATTCAGCGGCGGCTGCCCGGACCCGCGCTGCGATCCCTGGATCCACTGCGGCATTACCGTTCATGACGCGGGAGACCGTGGCGTGCGAAACCCCGGCCTTCTCCGCGACGTCGGCTATCCCGACGCGCCTGTTGGTGTTCCTGCGTGCCATGTGGCCCCTTCCCATTGGTCGTCTCCCGTATGCACCGTCGTTGGAGCAGTGGTTGACGTGACCACCAGAGTCTTGATACAAAGCTTATAACGCTCTGAGAAAACGCTTTCTCATGATTCTTCCCACACGAAGCCGGGCCGTCAAGCGGTTCACTCCTGCCTTTTGAAAGGGGCATCCCACATGGTCACCGTCGACTCAGCCGAGACCCAGACAGAATCAGCCGCATCGGCCACGCCCACAGCCCGGACCGAAGGCGGCAAGCGGACCCGCATTGCCCTCATTGGAACCGGCGGCCGCTCCGAGATGTACATCCGGGCCATCTACGGGCAGCACGCGGACGTTGCAGAGCTCATTGCGCTCTCCGACGTCAACCAGGGCCGGGTGGACTTCTACCAGGAGCTCATCCGCGAACTTGGCGGAACGGAACCGGTGGCATCCTTCGAGCCCGGCCAGCTCACCAGCTTCATTCAGTCCAATGGCATCGAGCGCGTCATTGTCACGACGCCGGACTACACCCACGCCGACTACATCGTCGAAGCACTCGAGGCCGGTGCCGACGTCGTGGTTGAAAAGCCGCTGACCATCGACGTTGACGGATGCCGCCGCATTACCGAAGCCGTGGCCAAGACCGGCAAGAACGTGGTGGTGACCTTCAACTACCGCTACTCGCCCCGCAACACTGCCTTGAAGGAAGTCATCCAGAACGGCGTGATCGGCAAGGTCACGTCCATCGACTTCAGCTGGGTCCTGGACACCGTGCACGGCGCCGACTACTTCCGCCGCTGGCACCGCGAAAAGAAGAACTCCGGCGGCCTGCTCATCCACAAGGCTTCCCACCACTTCGACCTGGTCAACTGGTGGATCAACGACGTTCCGGAACGCGTTTTCGCCTCCGGCGGCCTGCGCTTCTACGGCGACAAGAACGCTGCCGAGCGTGGCCTGGGAGCCCGCCCCGAGCGCGGCACCGTCGACGGCCTGGGGCACGATCCCTTCCGCTTGGACATGCGCGACGACGAGCGCCTGAAGGCCCTGTACTACGACAACGAAAAGTTCGACGGCTACATCCGCGACCAGGACGTCTTCACCGAGGGCATCACCATCGAGGACAACCTGGCCCTCGTAGTGGACTACCAGGGTGGCCCGACGCTGAGCTACTCGCTGAACGCCCACAGCCCGTGGGAGGGCTACCGCGTCACCGTCAACGGCACCGAAGGCCGTGCCGAGCTCGAAGTGGTGGAGCGTGCCGCCGTCGAGTCTTCCACCGATAAAAAGACCGTGGTTGACCCCAGCGCCACGCCCATCGAGGAAGATGACGCCGTGCGCCGAAACGGCGAGCGCCTGGTGGTCCAGCGGCACTGGGAAGCAGCCTACGAAGTCCCGATCGTCAACGGTGAGGGCGGCCACGGCGGCGGCGACAACCTGCTGCTCTCGGACCTCTTCAACGGTCCCGGCATTGATCCGCTGGGCCGTCCGTCCGGTTACATCGACGGACTCCGTTCCGTCTCGGTGGGAATTGCCGGCAACCAGTCCTTGGACACCGACCTCCCGGTCCGGATCAGCGAACTTGGCCTCGGCGTCGATCTCAGCCGCAGCCAGGCCTGACCCGTTCACTACCAAGCAAGGAACACACCATGAGCAGGATTTTTGTCACCGGAGGTTCCGGTCGGCTGGGGCGCAGCGTTGTTGCCGGGCTGGCGGACGCCGGCCACAAGGTGATCTCGGTGGACCGGGACGCCATCCCCGCTGAGCAGTTGCCCGCCGGAGCCGAACAGCACACCGCTGATCTCCTGGCACCCGGGGAAGCGGAGCGGCTCATCCGGGAAACAGCGCCCGACGCCGTCATTCACCTCGCTGCTATTGCCGTACCTTTCAGCGCACCCGAGGATGTCATTTTCAGCACGAACACCCGGCTCGCCTACGCGGTGGTCAGTGCGGCCACCGACGCGGGTGTGCCGAAGATCGTGACGGCGTCCAGCCCCACCGCCCTGGGCTATGGCTCACCGGCCGGGTGGCTACCGCCGTCGTTCCCCTTGGATGAGCAGACGCCGCCCAAGCCGTGGAACGCTTACGCCTTGTCCAAGCTGATTGCCGAGCAGACAGTGCAGATGTTCGCCGCAGCCCAGGGCGACAGGATCCGGTACGCTGCCTTCCGCCCGTGCTACGTCCTCTCCCCGGAGGAGTGGGAAGGGGCCCTGACGCAGCAAGGCCACACCATCCGGGAACGCCTGGATGATCCCGCGTTGTCCGCGCCGGCTCTGTTCAACTACGTGGATGCCCGGGATGTGGCTGACTTCCTGGATGTGCTGCTGGAGAAGCTGGACAGCATTCCCAACGGCCAGGTCTTCTTTGTGGGCGCCAAGGATGCCTTGGCTACCGCGCCGCTCTCGGAATTGTTCCCCCGCTTCCTGCCGGGCAGCGGACCCCTCACCGAGCACCTCACCGGAACCAGCCCGGCCTTCTCCATCGACAAAGCCCGTGAGCTTCTCGGTTGGGAACCGAAGCGGTCCTGGCGCACCGAACTCACCCCGCCGTATGAAGGGGCCGACACAGCGGCAAGCGAACAAGCCGCACTGAACGAACAAGCCGCACTGAACGGCGCAGCGCCGAACGGCGCAGCACTGAACGGCGCAACACTAAATCAGGCAGCACTCAACGACGAGAACCCCGCCGGCCTGGTCCCGGCGGGAGCAACCAAGGAGACACCATGAACTTCGACGGCGTACTGTTCTTCCCCGTCACCCCCTTCGCCGAGGACGGCACGGTAGATGTAGCACTGCTCAAGGAACACATCACCTCCCGTCTGCCCTTCGGCCCCGGCGGCGTTTTCCCCGCGTGCGGCACAGGCGAATTTCATGCGCTCTCACTTGAGGAGATCCGCACCGTGGTGACTGCCGCCGTCGAGGCTGTTGCAGGGGCCGTGCCGGTGGTCTCCGGTGCCGGCGGACCGCTGGGCCACGCCATTGCCGCCGCGAAGGTGGCTGAGGAAGCCGGCGCGGACGCCCTCCTGGTGCTTCCGCCGTATCTGGTGACCGGCCCCACCGATGGTGTGGTGGCTTATGTGGAGGCCATCGCCGCCGCGAGCAGCTTGCCGGTGATCGTTTACCACCGCGGCACGGCAAAGTTCACGGCCGAGGCCATCACCCGCCTCACCGCCAACCCGAAGGTGGTTGGCTTCAAGGACGGAATCGGCGACGTCGGCCTGGCCCAGGAAATCGTCTCCGCGATCAACGCCAGCGGACGTACCGACTTTGCGCTGTTCAACGGCCTGCTGACGGCCGAACTGACGCAGGGCGCCTACCGCGGCCTTGGCATCCCCCTCTACTCCTCGGCTGCATTCGCCATGGCCCCGGAAATCGCCAAGGCTTACTACGACGCCTACATGTCCGGTAACGAGGACCGCCGCCACGCTTTGCTGGAGGGTTTCTACGCTCCACTCGTCCGTCTCCGTGACCAGACTCCCGGGTTCGGTGTCTCGCTGATCAAGGCCGGCCTGCGTCTGGCAGGGCTTCCCGTAGGCCCGGTTCGTCCGCCTCTGGTGGATCCTTCCGAGGAGCAGCTGCTGGAGCTCAAGTCCATCCTGGCCAAGGGCCACGAGTTGGCCGGCAGCTGATGCAGGCCCGCATTACGGGCCTCACCACCCGGTTGATCACGGTCCCGCTGCTGCGCAGCTGGGGTGCCGAGGCGCCTGAGAACCATGTAATAGTCACCGAACTGAGCACGGACGACGGCGGCACGGGCCACGGTTTCTCGTGGACGCCCACCATTGGTCCCCAGGCGGTCAAAGCCCTCCTGGATTACGACATTGCCCCGTTCATCGTGGGGCTGGAAGCCAACCCTGAGATTGTCTGGGACCAGTTGTGGAAGCGGCTGCATGAAGCCGGCGGGGGAGGCCTGACCACCATCGCGATGGCTGGTGTGGACCTGGCCCTGTGGGACCTGAAAGCCCGGCAGGCCGGTACCTCTGTCACAGGACTTCTTGGGCAGCGGCACCAGTCCGTTGAGGTGTACGGCTCCGGTGTCAACCTGCACTACTCCCTGGAGCAGCTTGTGGAGCAGGCGCAGCGATGGGTATCTGCCGGGCATAACGCCGTGAAGATCAAGGTGGGCAAGCCGGAGCTCCGGGAAGACGCCGAACGGGTTGCAGCAGTCCGTGCGGTCATTGGCCCGGACCGGCTGCTCATGATCGACGCCAACCAGCGTTGGGACCTCGCCCACACCTTCCGTGCCTTGGATGTTTTGGGGGAGTACGGACTGGAGTGGCTTGAAGAGCCCATCCGCGCCGATGACCTCTGGGCCTACCGGCGCTTGCGAAAGCACTCGCCCGTGCCCATTGCCTTGGGTGAGAACGTCCACACCATCTACCGTTTCCGCGACTTCATCGAAGCTGAAGCTGTGGACATCATCCAACCCAACATCGTCCGCGTGGGCGGCATTACCCCGTTCCGCAGGATCGTTGAGTTGGCCCGTGCCAACAGCATCAGGGTGGCGCCGCACCTGCTCCCGGAACTCTCCGGTCAGCTGGCGCTCACCCTGGCCGACGCCGTGAGCGTGGAGGACGTGGAAGACGCTTCCTTCGAACAACTCGGCATCCTGGCCGGGCCCTCACCGGTGAAGATCAGCAACAGCACCGGCAGAAGCAGGCTCAGCAGCACAGGCCGCCCGGGACTTGGCTTCGAGTTCACCGTCAACCAGCCAGCCCCTGCAAGCGCAGCCCCCGACAGTAAAGGAAACCGCATTGAGTACAGCAACTCTTGACCTGACAGCCATCACTGCAGCAGCCACGGAAGCAGCAAAGGTGACCGCAGCAGCGTCCGACGCCGAGCGCGCCGCCTGGCTCAACGCCGTCGCCGATGCCTTGGACGCCAACGTCACTGAGCTGGTGGCGATCGCCGATTCCGAGACGAGCTTGGGCACGGTCCGGCTCACGGGCGAGGTGGCACGGACCAGTGGGCAGCTGAGGTTGTTCGCCAACGTGATCACCGAGGGCTCGTACCTGGAGGCGGTCATTGATCACGCTGACCCGTCATCCACCCCGCCCAAGCCCGACCTGCGCCGCATCCTCCGTCCGATCGGTCCGGTAGCGGTGTTCTCGGCGTCGAACTTCCCGTTCGCTTTCTCCGTTGCCGGCGGTGACACCGCGTCCGCACTGGCTGTGGGTTGCCCGGTGATCGTCAAGGCTCACTCCGGCCACATCCGGCTCTCCGAGCGGACCGCCGAGATTGTCAGCGAAGCCCTGGCCAAGGCAGGGGTCCCGGAAGGGATCTTCGCCCTGGTCAGTGGCCGCGAGGCAGGAACAGCATTGGTTCAGGACCCGGCCATCAAGGCCGTCGGCTTCACCGGCTCCATTCCCGGTGGACGCGCACTGTTTGATCTCGCAGCCTCCCGTCCCGAGCCGATCCCGTTCTACGGTGAGCTGGGCAGCCTGAACCCGGTAGTCATCACGGCGGACGCACTCGCCGAACGCGGGCAGCAGCTCGCCGCGGGGCTGGCAGGCTCGTTCACCATGGGCGCCGGACAGTTCTGCACCAAGCCGGGACTCGTGTTCATCCCTGCCGGTACTGATTTCGCATCGCATCTGGCGGAGGCCAGCAAGGACAAGCCCACCGCTGCCATGCTCACCGAGCGCATCGCCGAGGCCTACCCGGACGGGCTACGGAACGTCGCTGACCAGCCAGGTGTCGCCGTCGTCAGCGGTACAGTGCAGCAGGACAGCCTGGCCGACGGCGCCGCACCCGTGGTCTTCTCCACCAGTGCAGCCAACGTGCTGGAGCGCCCGGAAGAGTTGTTGGAAGAGTGCTTCGGCCCCACCACGCTGCTGATCGAGTATGCCAACCAGGAAGAACTGTCCGCAGCCCTGGCGAAGGTCCCGGGCAGCCTCACGGGCACGGTGCACGCACAGCCGGGCGAGGACGTTTCCGCCCTTGTTGAGCAGCTCAGCGGCCTCGCCGGAAGGGTTCTTTTCGACGGCTGGCCCACGGGTGTAGCCGTGAACTGGGCGCAGCAGCATGGCGGCCCGTACCCGGCCACGACGTCCCTGTTCACTTCCGTGGGGGCCACCGCGGTCCGCCGATTCCAGCGTCCGGTGGCTTACCAGGATGCTCCCGAAACAGTCCTGCACCCGGCGCTGCACGACGCCAACCCGCTGGGCATCCCCCGCCGCGTGGACGGCGTTCTGACCCTCAGCTAACCCCACACAAAAAGGGGCGGGGCCACCATCACGGTGACCCCGCCCCTTTCGTGTGGGGAGCCAGGTGTCAGGGGCGCAGCGTCAGCGGACGACGGCGGCCCTCCACTTGGGTGGTCGGCCAACGGTCGTCAGTGGTCAGGATCCGCAGGCCGGATTCCGTGAGCAACACCGTGTCCTCGATCTTCACGCCGGGCCCGGAGGGGTTCCATGTGAAGGGCTGGTTCAGCACAATAGTGTCCCGAACATCGGCGGTGACGCGGGGATCGCGGCCAGCATAACCGGCCGGCCCGCCTTGGTGGTGCAGCGTCCACTGGTCATCGCCGAAGCCGTGCCGGGCGTAGGCCTGCTGAATCTCGGTGAAGACGGTGTTGAGCCGGGCCCGGGGCACCGTGGCCTTGAAGATGTCGGCCTCGACGGCGGCGATGCGGGCCTCGGCGTCGAGCTCCTGGGGAGTTCCGGCGTCGAATGCCACCCAGCGGGTGACGTTGGCAACCAGTCCGTTCCGGCGGGCGCACACCACTGCCATGGCACGGCGGCCGATGGGGGAGTGCGTGGCCAACGGATGCCGGAAGTCGCTCCGGGAAGCGCCGTTGCACAGCAGGACCAGCGGTTCGGCGCCCACGGCCACGATCCTCGCGGCAAGCTCCGAGACGAGCTGGAACTCCGTGGTTTCCGGGCTGACGGCTGTGAGGACGTCCGTCATGGCGGCCGCGGCGTCGGCAGACAACTCCGCGTAGCGCGCCGTTTCGGCCGGCAGGAGTTGCTGGCGGGCGGCACGCAGTTCCGTGGTGACGGCTGCTTCCACCAGCGGGTCACCATCAACAGCCAGCCCGGCTGCGACGGCATGCAGTTGGCCATGCCACGGAACGGTGTCCAGGCTGACGCCCTCCGGCAACTCCTCTGCGGCGATCCGGCCGGCCTCGTTGTTGAACGTGACCAGGTGGTCGCCGGAACGGTCCACCAGCAGGGCAGCGATGGGGTCGCCCGCCAGGCTGATGTGCACGCGGCTCCCGTCCAGGTACCAGGTGAGGGCCGTGTTGGAGGTGAGCAACAGCGAATCGCGGCCTGCGGCGTCCAGGATGTCCAGCACGCGCCGGCGCTTGACCGCGCGGTCGGCTACGTTGCCGGGCGCCGTTTGGCCCGGTGCCGTACGGCCGGGCAGGGTAAGGCCGGGCGTCGTTGGGCCGGGGGCGGTGCGGCCGTTGGTTGCGGAGACGCTCGCCGGCCTCGATGCCTGCGTAGGTGTCTGCCCTGCCAAGGGCGTGGATTGAGTAGGCGTGGTCATGCCGGTTCCCCCAAAGTTGAGATGAGACGTTCAATATCTTGTGTTGCCAGGAAGCCATCCGTGATGAGGACGGTGACGGTCCTATGGACCGGGCGGCCAGGTTCTGTTCTCACCGGTGCGTCCCAAGCCAGCGAAAGGCCGACGCCCGGGTAGCCTGAATGCCGAACAAACCACGGGTCAGGCGCCTGCGGTGCGGCCAGGAACACCAGGGTGGCCGGGTGGCCCAGCCCGGGATCGCCGGTGACATGGGTGGGGTCGGCGGTCCCGGCGTCGAACGTTCCGGACCAAGCCAGCCACGGCGCGGCGCTGCCGTGCACGGCGTCCTCGCCACGTGCCGCGGGTGTCCAGATGGTGGCGTCGCCCACCTTCGGGAGGCGCCAAAAGAAACCCCCGTACCCGCCTTGGGGCCGCCCGTTGGAGCCGGGGCTGCCCAGCAGAACCGGACGTCCCGTGGCTGATTCCAGCGTGAAATCCAACATCAGCTTCCACGCTGAAGGCCCGACGGCGGCCCAGCGCCACTTCCGCTGTTCGCGCAGTACCGGTGTTCCGTCCGGGCCGAGCCAGCTCAGCTGTTCGCGCCGTTCTCCGTCAACGTGCTCCGCGGATTCGGTGACGATGCGGCCGTGGTCCTTGCGCCAGACGTAGGCGCCGGCAGCCCGGGTGTAAGTCCGGCCGCCCCAGAAGTTGATGCCGTCCACGTCCTGGAGGGCAACGCCTGCTCCCAGATGCCACACGTGGTCCTCGGGGACGTGATCGGTAACCACAGTTCCCGCAAGGGTTCGAACAGGGTGGAGGTAGGGGCGCGGGGAGGACGTGGGCCGGATATGGGATCCGGATTGCAGGGTAGCCACCGGCGTGCCGCTGATGTCCAGAGTGTCCAGCGTGGGTCCGCCGGATGCCGTCCACGGCGCTCGGAGCTCAGCGAACGTATTCTGGCCCAGGGCTGCCCGGCGGATCAGCGATTCGATGCCATGGACCACAGGGTGGGCGTCGTCGCCCTCGCCTACCCAAGTGACGAAGTCGGGGTGGATTTTCCGGGGCGCATCGGCCGTGCGGATGGCTTCAAGCACCGAGACATAGGCCCCCACCCCGCCGAGGGGGCTGAGGAGATCTTCTTCCGTCCGGGCGGTGAGTAAATTCTCCAGCAGGTCGATGCGGCCGAACGTCTCCACGCGGGTGCCCTGCAGGGAGCTGATTTCCAGGCGGTCCTCAGTGTAGGAGAGCGTCAGTTGCCCCAACGTCCCATGGACGGTCACCGTCGGCGCGGACTGGACCGGTGCACACAGCGTCAGTGCGCACGTCAGCACGGTATTGCCCGCAAACCCGGTATCACCGACAATCCGGACCCGCACCACGGAGGTATCGTCGCTTTCGGTGTCATTGGCCCGGTAAAGGTCCGTCTCCACCGAGGCAACGTCAGAGACCGTCCGGGCGCCGGCAAGCCGCAGCCCGGTAGCCACGGCGTGCGCCAAGGCGTTGGTGACCACGCCGTCCACCACATCGGTGCCGTTGAGGCTTCGCTTGCCTGCCCATCGCGAGCGCTTGAAGTACGCCTTGCTCCGTAGCCACAGCCCTGTGGCGCTGATGCCGCGGACTTCACCTATTTCGCCGCCGGCCACCAAGGCGTCTATTGCGGGCAGGGCCTGGGACCCCAAGCTCTGGAATCCCACTTGAACCAGGCGGCCGGCGCTCGCAGCCGCGGCCATGAGGTCCTCGTATTGCGCCATGGACGCTACGGGCGGCTTTTCCAGATACACGTGTGCCCCGGCTTTGAGGGCAGCAAGGGCCAGCGGTGCGTGCGTCTGGATTGGCGTGGAAATGATGACGACGTCCGGTGCGCTTCCTGCCGCCAGGAGATCGTCCAGGGAGGGGAAGACCTCCACGCCGGGGGCCAGTTTTCCTTCGGCAGGCGGGCGGGGATCGGCCACAGCCACCAGGTCCAGCCTGCCGACAGCAGCCAAGCGATCCAGATTGGCGAGGTGCCGTTCGCCGAAGCCGTGGACACCCACCAGGGCAACACGGGGGAGCCGCGGGTGCACCTCCGCAGCGGTGGCGGTTAAGGGCTGAGTCATGAGTCTGTCCTAGCGAGGTCAGGTGTTGGGGAAGGGCCGGGTTGGCTGGGCCGCAGTGCCGCGGCGAGGAATGCTGCGGCCTCCTCCTGCATGGCCCGGGTGAAGACGTGG
>NZ_JABMCX010000016.1 GCF_013179505.1 Paenarthrobacter sp. CM16
GCCATAGGATTTGCTCCTTCGATCGTGTCTCGGGTGCTCACGCGGTAATACTGGTGGCGCGCCAGCCAGCTGGCTGCATAACCAGTGGCGCGCCTGTCTAAAGCGCGCCAGCCAAAGCTCTTAGCCGGCGTCGAAACTTTCTTCGTCATCGTCGTTGGGTGACTCTTCCTGAGGCAGGTCATTGCCGCTGCCGTCCGGCAGGTCTCCATCGTTGCCATTGGGCTGGATGGACTGCTCGGTCAAATACTGCTCGTCGGTTCCGCCGTAGCGGCCCGCGCCGGGTTCGCCGGAGCTGTCGGAGTCTTCCGGGTCCAGATGGCTGAGGTTCGGGGCGCCGGTACCTTCTCCGAGGGCGGCTTCCTCGATGTCTTCCTCCACGCGGGGTTGGGCCTGGCCTCCGCCGGCTTCCTGCTCTGCCGTAGGAGTGCCGTAGCCTCCTACTTCCTCTTCCGGTGTGGCGTTCTGCTTGTCCATGTGACCTGTCCTTTCCCTGAGCGGTGAACGTGTTTTATGGAACACTTCGAACCTATAAGGCCCCTTGGTGGCATGTCCATGCCTTTGACGATAATAGTCAGCAAACTTAGTAAAAGGCTATTCGGTACCTTAGGGTTCCACCATGAGCGAGCAGGCTGGACGCCGTGACGCCGAGAGCGCAAGGGGTTTCCACCGCACCAAGGAGGGTCCTCGCGCCAGGAAGCATGAGGACATCAGCGGGGCACTACACAGCTCTGTTCAGGAGGGCTGCGGGACCTGGCATCCGCCTTGCGGATCCAGCCCCGTGTAATTCAGGGGGCCCGCAACGATATTCAGGGCTATGGTGGCAAACTGTGAGCACTGCGCAGGCGGGGTGCTGAAATAGCCCCGCTGGCCGGCCGCAATTGCGCCGATAATGAGCCAAACTACAACGATCAGCCCGATGATTGAACCGATACGCATTATTCTGCCAATCGCTAAACTGACAACTTTCGAAAATTAGTGGTTAACGCCGAATACGGCTTCACCAAGAGCGCAGCCGCGGACTGGTAACTTTCGCCCGCGGCCGCGCTGCTCCGATCAATCCGTGGGATTGGGTTCGGTGGTCAGACCACGGTCGTCCGCGGTCCCTTCGTCCTTTTCTTCTGCCGGCCCTGACGGGTTGGCTGATTCGCGGGGACCCGCGTCGACGGCGTCGTCCGGACTTTCCGACGACGAATCACCTACAGGTACCTGATTGCCGGTGTCCGGCGTCCCTGGGTCCCTTGGAATAGGATGTCCGGGCGTGGTGGTTCCATCCCGAACCTGTGCAAAACCGGCAACCTCGTTGGGGTCAGTTGTCATACGCGCGACCGGCCCCGGCCCAGTACCCAGCCGATCAAGGCCAGTACCAGCAGGATGATTCCCACCCACAGCAAGAAGCTGAGGGCCTGGTTGAATCCGCCCACCAGGAGCAAGATGATCGCGATGACACCGGCGATTATCAAAAGTGTATTCATTGAGCTACGCATCCCTTCAATAACTGTTGTCTATTCAGGAAGGCGTCCGCTGGTACTCCATTTCTGAAGCGCCACCCATGCCAACGGGCACCGATCGGAGAATTTCTCCTCCATATCGCTTACGTACCCCCACGGAATTAGGTTCAAACCGAAACCTCAGCCCGTGAGGGGCACGTACATAGCATCATGATAGGCGCGCAGCCCGCCGGCGCGAAGTATTTGGACAGGAAACTTAGAACCCCTTTGTGGAAAATGCGCCGAGTGCCCTGCTGATCTCCAGAGCGGTGCCCGCGGCAGCCTCGCCGTACTCTTGGTACTTGGCGGGCACAATTCTGCTTGAGGGCCCTGAGATGGAGATGGAACCAGCCGCTACCCCGCCGGAGCCCAACAGGGGCACCCCGATTGAGGTGATCCCCGTACTAAGCCCTTGCTCGTTGATGGAGTACCCCCGCGCGCGGGTGTCCACAATCATTGCGCGGAGCTGCGCGGGATCAACCACCGTTTGCGGGGTCAGCGCCTCCAGCGGCCCGGCCAAATACTCGTCAACGAATGCTTCGTCGGCAGCTGACAAGTAAGCCATGCCCGTGGAGGAGGCATGCATCGGCAGGCGCGATCCCAGGGGCAGGAAGGCCCTGAGGACGTGCGGGGTATCGAGCCGCTCGATAATGAGCATGTAGCCGCGGTCCGGGACGGCCAGATGAACCGTCTCCGTGGTGTCCAGCTGCAGCGCATTCAACGGCCCCATGGCGGCATCCCGAATCACTGATCCGCTGCTGCCACGGCTTGCCACGGCGAAGGCATGGTTGGTCAGGACCCACTTCCCGGCCTGGGCCTCGGACTGCGTCACCCACCCCAGTTCGGCCAACGTCCTGAGCATTCGGAGGACGGTGGCCTTGGGCACGTCCACTTCACGGCTGAGCTCGGACAATCCTGCCGGCTGGTTGTCCGAGACCGCTTCCAGCACCCTGATGGCCGTGACGACGCTTTGCGTGCTCATGCACCCCTCCTGCTTGACCGGCTTCCCTCAGTGCCCTACATTACAGGCGACTTCCCATAATGAACCGATGGTTCATCCAGTGAACCGATGTAGTTTGATTGGAGAACGGGCCTATGGAATTACAGATATTCGCCTTGGCCATCTTTGTAGGCGTCTTCGTCCTGGCCACCCTGCGCAAAGTGCACATTGGAGTGCTCATGTTCGCAGCGGCGGCAGGAGTTGGCGTCTGGATGGCAGGGATGACCATCGAGAAGGTGGTGTCAGGATTCCCCATCGGGATCCTTGTCCTGCTGGTCGGGGTGACCTACTTCTTCGCGATCGCCCAAGCCAACGGGACCATCGATCGCATCATCGAGATGGCTATCGCCAAGGTGGGTGACCGCGCTTTCTTCCTGCCCTTGGCCTTCTTTGCCCTCACTATCGGCATCTCCGCCATGGGCTCGCCGTTGGCGGGACTGGTCATGGCCCCCATCGGCATGCCGCTGGCCAAGAGGTACGGCATCGACCGCATGCTCATGGGCCTGGCCATCGGTTCCGGCCTCAGCGCCGGAGGATTCGCACCCACCAGCCTGTTCGGCATCGTTACCTACGGCACCGCCAGGGCGGCCGGAATCGACCTCGATCCACTGGTCCTTTTCAGCGTGGCGCTGGGCACCAACATCCTGCTGCTCGGGGCCGCCTATGTGCTCTTCGGTGGGTTCAAGCTGCTCAACACGCGCACCGCTGACGGGTTCGGCACCACCGTGCCGCGCTTCAGCGCAAGCCGCCCGACGCCGTCGCACCCTTTTGAGCGCGAAGGCAACATTGCGAGGGGCAAGAAGGCCGCCCAACAGTCCGTCCAGGTCCTGGACGAACCGGCCCCCACGCCGCAGCCTTCACGGCTGGACCGCAACCAGATCATCACCGTGCTCTGCATGGCCGGACTGGTTGTCACCGTCATTTTGATGTCCGTCCTCGGCGCCAGCCCGGACATAGGCGTCCTGTGCTTCGCGTTCGCATCGGTCCTCACGCTCTGCGATCCCCTGTCCGGCAAATCAGCTGTGACCAAAATCGATTGGTCCACAGTCCTCCTGGTGGGCGGGATCATCACGTTCGTCGGAGTCCTTCAGACCATGGGAGCCGTCGCTTTGCTCGGCCAAGCAGCCGGCGCCGTCGGGACGCCGTTGCTTGCCGCCCTGGTGATTTGCGCTATCGGCGCCCTCGTCTCCGCGTTCGCCTCCACTACGGGGATGCTCGCTGCACTGGTCCCCCTTGCACTTCCCCTGGTGGCTTCCGGGGACGTTGCCGGGTGGGCTGTCATCGCCGCGCTTGGCGTGTGCTCGTCCATTGTTGACGTCTCGCCGTTCTCCACCGTCGGCGCCACCTTCGTGGCCACCGTGGACGCCGACGAGCGTCCCCGCATCACCAAGCACCTCACCCGCTGGGGACTGTCCATGGTGGTAGCCGGACCACTCCTCCTGGTAGGCGCCCTGGTGCTGCCATCCAGCCTCTGAACCCCTTACAGTCAGGACAGAAATCATGCTCAAACCACTCCGCGGAATCACCGTGATCGACCTCAGCCGGGCCCTCGCCGGCCCCTATTGCACCGCGCTCCTTGCCGACATGGGCGCCAGGATCATCAAAGTCGAGAGCGTCAACGGCGGCGATACTGCCCGTCAATGGCCTCCCTTCCAGGACGGTCACAGCCTCTACTTCGACTCCGTCAACCGCAACAAAGCCTCCGTATGCCTGGACTTCTACTCGGCCGAGGGACGCGAAATCCTGGCCGGCTTGATTGCCGACGCCGATGTCCTGGTAGAAAACTTCAAGCCCGGAACACTGGAGAAAATGGGCTTCACGGCATCCCGGCTTGAAGAGCTGAACCCCGGGCTTGTGGTGGGATCCGTTACCGGCTTCGGCAACACGGGCCCCCTCAAGGACGACGCCGGACTGGACCAGGTCATCCAGGGAATGTCCGGGCTGATGTCCGTCACGGGACCCGGACCCGGCTCGGCCTACCGGGTGGGCGTACCAATTGTGGACATCACGTCCGGCATGATCTGTGCGTTCGGGATCGTGTCAGCGCTCTTGGGGGCACGGAACGGCGAGCGCCCGGGCCGCGTGTCCACTTCCCTACTGGAAACCGCCTTGAACCTTTCTGCCTTCCAAGGGCAAAAAGCGCTCAGCCTCGGCCAGGCAGCCACGCCGCAGGGCAACAACCACCCCGTCATCGCCCCGTATGGCATGTTCGCCACGGCCACGGAATCCATCAACATCGCTGTGGGCAGCGAGAAACAATGGCGGGCTTTCTGCGGCTTGCTGGGCATGCCCACCGCCGTGGAGGATCCCCGCTTCATCACCGGCGCGGACCGCTCGGCCAACAGGGACCAGCTGACGGAGCTCATCGAAGCTGCCCTTTCCGCAAAACCCGCGGCCCAGTGGGTGGCACTGATCAGTGAGGCCGGGATCCCCTGCGGCCCTATCTACAACTACATCCAGGCGCTGGCCTCTGAGCAGGTGGCGGCCTTGGGGCTCGTCCAGCACAGCAGGCGACGTGATGGCTCCGCACTCCCCCTGCTCCGCGGCCCGCTCAGCCTGGATGGCGAGGCCAGCGAAATCCTGGCTCCCCCGCCACTGCTTGGCGAGCACACCGCCCAAATACTGATGGAGCGTGGAATGACGCACGACGACGTCACCCGGCTTGAGCGCGAGGGCCGCCTCCTCTGCACGTCGGCTTCCGAGCAGGTTCCGGAAACGATGGGAGCACAGCGATGACTGTGATGTCCCCTGCAACCAACACTGCCCACCCCGAGGTTTCCCGCGCAGGCCGCATCTCCCTCTCGGTGGTTGATGGCGTGGCCACCGTAGAGATCAGCAACCTCTCCCAACGCAACGCCCTCACCCGGGCCATGTGCTTGGAAGTTCAGGAGCTGATGCCGCAACTGGACGCCCATCCTGATGTTGCCGTGGTGGTACTGCGAGGGGCGGGTAATACGTTCTGCGCAGGGGCGGCCATCAGCGAACTCGCGTCCGTGCTGATCGATCCTCAGGCGGACGGGACCACAGTGGATCACCTCAGCGCCGCCGATGCTGCCATCGCTGCAGTGTCCAAGCCCACGGTGGCCTTGGTGGAGGGTGCCTGCATGGGTGGTGGCTGGCAGATCGCCTCCGCCTGCGACTTCATCATCGCCAACGATCAGGCCGTCATCGGGCTCACCCCGGCCAAGATCGGCATCATCTACCCGCGCCCCGGTTTGGAACGGCTCGTCCGGCAGATGGGTCATGCCAAGGCAAAGTACATCCTCCTCACCGGACAGACGTTCAGCGCCACTGAAGCCCGCGCGCTCGGCCTGGTGGCCGACGTCGTGCCTTCCGAGTCTTTTGAGGACAAGTGCGCAGCGCTGGTCAGTACGCTCCGGAGCCGTTCGCGGTTCTCCATGCTTGCCATGAAGCGGCTGGTGGACTTGACGGATGCCTCCGACTCCGGCCTTGCCGTCATTGACCAGGAGTGGGCTGAAGCGTGGTCGGCGATGCCGGATAGCCCGGACATGGAAATCGGCATCAACGCCTTCTTGAACCGTGAGCAGCCGCGCTTCACGTGGGGGTCTGTGGCCTGACTCACGCCGCTTCCCGGCACAAGAGGGCGCCTCCCTTCGTTGGAAAGGAAACGAGGGGAGGCCTCATGCTCATTGTTCTGACTGGAATTGACGGTTCAGGAAAAACGACGGCGGCCCGCGCCTTGGTTGAATCGGCCCGAGCTGATGGGAAGAACGCCCTGCTGCTCGCCAACCACGCTGCCCGCCGGCGGCTATCCCTGTTGTCCGAGCGACTTGGCTGGAAGCTGCCGCCACGCGTGGCCGATGTCATCGAGACCACTGTGCGGCTGTTCAACGTGCTGGTCAATCATGCGCGCGCCCAGAGGTTCGACGGACTGGTGGTGATGGACCGGCACCTGCATTGCCAACTCGCGCTGCGCCAGGCCAACGGGCTAGGCCGCGGCCGGCTGCTTCCGTGGCTCCTGGGAAAGCTCCCTGCGCCGGACCTCTCGGTCCATTTCGACGTCGATCCCCGCCTTGCCCATCAACGCGTCACCGCACGCGGGACTGACAACGAGACACTTGCCGATCTGCAGGCCTTCCGTTCCGCGTACCGTTCGCTGCCCGAGTTCGATGAATTTGTGGTGGTAGACGCCAGCGGGACGCCGGAGCAGGTGCTGGCCCGGCTGAACCGGGTGGTCGCAGGGAGCGAAGCCATGAGCATTCCAAGGAACTAGGTTCCATGGAAACTAGATGTTAGGCTTCCCGCTATGAGCAAGGGCATCGAAACCGATTCGCTGTACCCCCTATTCAGCGAGCTGACCCGATTGGAAACTGAGCTGTGGGACGGACTCGATAGCCTTCTGCGCAAAGAGCACGGACTCCCGATGAGCAGATTTGAACCGATGGCTGTCATTGACCGATTGGGGGCATGCCGGGTTTTGGACGTGGCCACGGCTCTTGCGATCTCGGTTGGAGGCACCAGCAAGCTCATTGACCGGATCGAAAAGTCCGGTTATTGCCGCCGGAGAAACAACCCGGATGATCGCAGGTCCTCCCTGATCGAGCTGACGGTCGAAGGGCGCACCATCCTGGAACGTGCCCGGAAGACGGTTGACGCCGAACTTGAACTTCGGCTCGCTCCGGCGCTGAGCCAGCAGGGCGCTGAGGAACTCATGGAACTGCTGAGACGTCTCCGACACGTCAGTCCGATGGCTGCAGCGCGGCGATCCAGCTGACCCGCTAAGTAAAGGAAGCAAGCAAATGACTGACGAACTTCGTGAACGCATGAAGCGTTTTGTTGAATTCATCAATTCAGCCGACCAGCAGATTGGTGATGAGATCATTTCACCATCGGCCACGTTCCATGTGCCCTTCCTGCCGGAGCCGGTTCAGGGCCCAAGCGGCTACCTCCAAATCATCGGGATCATGCGGCAAGCTTTTCCCGACGTCCAGTGGTCACTGGAGGAGACCGTTATTGAAGGAAACACCGTGGCCGCGCGATTCACCCTCCGGGGCACCCACCACGGAGAATTCCTGGGCATAGCGGCAACCGGTAAAGCTATACAAGCGCAGGCAATGAACATCTATCGCTTTGTAGACGGTCAAATCAGTGAAGAACACGGGCTCCCGGACCTCTTTGGGCTCATGATGCAGATCCAGCCTGCCGAGGGGTAGGCTCGCTCCATGCCAATTACGGCGTTTTTTGGGGGGATTTCATGAGTGCCAAAACCAGACGCAGCCTGCTGGTCTTCGTGTTCGGATTCGGGACGTACGTTGCTTTTTTGTGGGCGTTGGGGCCCCTGCCATCTTTGGCTTTGGGGTGTGTTGTGGCCGCCCTCGCGGTTTTCGTTGACCGCTGGATTCGGATGCGGCGCGGAACCTCTGTGCCCCAATCACCCGGTAACGCCTCCACTCAGGGTGAAGGGCATCCTTGAGTCAGTCCGCTGAACACACGACGACGGACATCGCCTTAGCGGTCGCTGCTCGCCGGGATGCCGGTTCAGTGGCGTTGGCAGGAGCCGGGACGGAGTTCCTCTTCTATGAAGCCGCCGGTGGCTTGGTTCGTGAGGGCTACCGGATTCCCCGTTCGCGTGAATTCAACACCGTCAACAACAACGGGGTACCGGCCGGTTTGCTCCAGCGGCAGGAAATGGCCTTGGCACGCTGGGCAGCGGACAACGGAGTGCCCAGCGCCGCTGCCATAGATCTGACAATTCAGGACAGCATTCCCGTGCTGATCCTTGAAGTATTGGACGATGACGGCTCCGAACTGGATTCCGCGGCACTCGGGTCCGTTGTCGCCTCCATGCACGGGCTGCCAGTCCCAGACTTTCCTTTGGTTGCCCAAGCAGGAAGGCCCTGGGATGACCGGATCGTTCACCGGCTGGAGGAACGCTACGCGCGTCTTCGGATCCGCCATTCGCTTCCCGTTCTTCCTCCCACAGCAACGTTGCAGGCAATACTCGATGCCGGCGGCCACGAGGTCTGCCTTATCCATATGGACCTTCGACGCCAAAACGTACGGGTCCAAAAGGGTCAGCTGCTTTCGATTTTCGACTGGAGCAACGCCCTCGCAGCACCTCCAGAACTGGAGATCGCACGGATCCAGGAGTACGCGGTCATCAAGGAAAACGGCATCGACTACCCTGCCTTCCTGAAGGGCTACTCCAAAGCCGGCGGGAGCATCGACGTCGGCGGCCCATGCTGGACCATCTTCGGTCTTGACGCTGCGGTGATGCTCGCAGGCGTCTTCGATTCGGTTGCCCCGGACCCTGAGCTCCGCGAGCATTTTCTGTCCCGCGTCAGGACGCTGGCGGGTGACCTGTGAACCGGACATCAACCATGATTTCGGAGGCCGGGATCAGCCGCCGCTCTCAGAAAGTCATAGCAACTGTGGTGGGCCTGCTGTGCGTCTTCATCATCGTGACCGCAATTCCCAGTGGTGTCCTGTTGATCAGCGCTGGGATGGTGGCGGTCATTGCTCTCCTGACAGTCTCAGTACTTCGCATCAGGGTGACCATTGAAGCCACAGAGCAGAACCTGACGGTCAGATGCCAGCCGTTCTATGCCAAGACGATCCCGCTGGAGGACATCGTCGATGCCTCTCCGGCGCCGTCCAGTTCCATGACCGAAGGCTTTGGCGTCCGATACTTGGGCCAGCGAACGTGGGGACTGCTGGTCGGCGGTCCGGCCATGGTCATGGAGACCCCCACCCGCACCTGGTTGATTTCGACGCCTGACCCCGAGTCCACCGCCACGGCGGTCCTGGACCGCGCCGGCCAATCGCGGAACAGATGACTTCCAAACGGTATGGCAGTTTCGGCCAGCCCGCCTTTCAGTTCGGAAGGCTAGGCTAGGGCTTCACCATCCTTGGGGGGGGGGAATGAATGGCACGTGTCTGGCAGCTATGCTGCGCAATGGTTATTCTCTTTGCTTTGTCCTCCTGCGCCGGTCCAAGCATCGAGGAAATGGGCCAACGGACCATCCGGGAACGCGCTGCAGAGGGTATGGAGTGGTTCACCCAATTCACGGCCAACGTAGATACATCCGACCGGGATCAGGTGCGCTCACGGTTGCAGGGAGTAAGTGCTCCATACTCGTTCGGCTGGGACACCGACGGTAACTTCTTCGCCGACCGGTACTACCGCGAACATCTCACCACCAGTGGTGGCTGGTGGGCGGAGCAGCGGACTGTCAACGCATGTGTCCGATACACGGCGAATGCCGGGGGTCCCGTCATGGCTTCGGTGGCCTGTCCGGACGAGCCCCCATTCACAGATCGGGTTGACGAACACGTCACCATTCCTTGAATGGGTGGGCCAGCATGTTCCGGCAAAAGTTCCCCCTGGGGCGCTGCGATGCCCTTTGGAACACCGGCTTACGGGGCACCTGAGCGGACCCTCCACCATGAAAAAGAAGCAGGTTTCGGAAAGATTTTGGGGCCGGGTGTAATTAGTCGTTCTTACCTGGCCGTCCGGTAACGGATCGGCTCACGGGCGTTCGACGAGCCACCTGGGGGGGCTGATCGGCAGACTACCGTGTCACACTTCGCTGGCTTTTTGGACCGGCCCACCAGCAGGCTTCGGAGACGCTGAGTGGGATCAGCGCCCGGCACCCTCGAGGAAGCATGTTTGAATGGATCATCATGGAAGCCGCGAATTTTTCGCTTGGCTCTGAATCCGATCTGCAGCACGCGATGGAACAGAATCTAGCTGAGCATGCCAGTCACTTGCACCTTAACCGCCTCGGTGCCTCCGTTGTAAAAACAGCCGATCTCCTGATCGCCGATAGCGGCCTGGCCGACGACACCTTCAACATCGTCGCCGCAGCCCAATTCGCTCAGGACACAGCGCAAACCCGCACCGCGGAGACGGTCCGAACCCTGGCATCCACCGACCGCCCGTTCTCTTGGTGGGTGGGCCCTGCCTCTACTCCGGGCAATCTTGGCGAATACCTTGAGAACGCCGGCCTCGAAGCGTCAGAGACAGAGAAAGGCATGTGGAAGGACCTGCACGGCGACCTCCCTGAGCCGCGAGTAGAAGACCTGACAATCCGTCAGGTGACCACCCCGGAACAGCTCGCCGATTACGCCGCGATCCTCGCTGCAAACTGGAGCCCGCCAGCAGCCACAGTCCAGCAATTCTTTGCCGAGGCGGCGGACTCTGCCCTCGCCACCGATTGTCCCGCTCGCTACCTGGTCGGATACATAAACGGTCGCCCCGTCTGTTCGGCCGAAGTGTTCTTGCATTCGAGCGTTGCTGGGATATACAACATTGCCACGCTCGCCTCCGACCGCCGACGAGGCTTTGGCGGAGCAATCACTGTGGCCGCACTCGAAACCGCGCGCGAGGCCGGATACGAAACCGCCGTATTGCAGGCCTCCGAGGAGGGGGAACCCGTATACCGCCGTCTCGGGTTTAAAGCCTGTGGCCACTTCACGGAATACGCCATCATTCCCTAACTCGGGCTTGCCACCTCACGTCCCCTCGTCGGCGCAAGAAACCCCTGTCCGTCACAGAGCCCATGGGATTGTCCGTGGAAGTGTGCGTGAAGGTTCGTTCTTGCTGGCTCTTCAACGTCCTGAACTCTGCGCGAATCGCGACTGCCCCAGTTCAGTGCCAGCCACTCTAATCCCTCGGCCGCATCAGCGGCGGGTTCAGCACCGCACGGGCCGGGTGGCCCGGCGTCGGGCGTGCTTCGGGGGCGAGCCTGAACAGCGCGGCCGGCCGCCCGGCGTCGCCCGCTGTCATTCGCCCGGTGTCCTCGAGGAATCCGGGCGTCCCGGTCGCTTTTCGGTGGAAATTCCGGGGGTCCAGGCGTGTCCCCCATACCGCCTCGTAAACGGCCCGGAGCTGCGCGATCGTAAATTCTTCCCCGCAGAAGGCTGCACCCAACGGAGAGTATTCCAGTTTCGACTTGGCGCGTTCCAAGGCGTCGGCGAGGATCCGCGAATGGTCAAACGCCAGTTGGTACGTCCCGTCGAGGACCTCCCGCACCGGGTACCAGGCAGCTTGCTCGGCGTCGCTGCCGGCTGACAACACCGGGAAGTCCGGCGCCAGCAGCAAGTGGGCGACGGTCAGGACGTCGCCTCGGGGGTCGCGGCCCTTGGGGCCGTAACTACCCAACTGCTCCAGGTGCCCGGGAAGATGCTCGACGCCAGCCTCCTCCGCCAGTTCCCGACCCGCCGCTTCCAGCAGGTCCTCGCCCGCCAGGACGAAGCCGCCGGGTAGAGCCAGCTTTCCTTTGAAGGGCTCGATGAGCCGGGTGATGAGCAGGACGTTCAGCTGGCTGTTACGGACAGTAAGGGCGACGACGTCCACGGTCACCGGGAAGCGCTCGGGGGCGGTATGGGATGCAGGCATGTACCAAGTGTAAGAAGTTATCGTCATGTTGACAATAAAGGTTCTGCGCCTCTATCGTTTAGTTATCGTCAAAACGACGATAACCGAAGCGAAAGCGAGAACATCATGGCCACCATCAAGCGCTACCCCTGGATCAGCCACTTCCTTGGCAGCCCCACGGGCTACGTCGTCCACCTGCAAAAGGGCGCCGTCACACACCAGGGAGTGGGCCAAGCCTTCTTCTTCCGCCCCGCGAACTCCGTGTTGAGCGAGATTCCCGTGGACGACCAGGAACTCCCCACCCTGTTCCACGCCATCACCCGCGACCACCAGGACGTCAGCGTGCAGGCCAACGTGACGTACCGCTTCATCGATCCCGTGGCTGTCTCCACCCGCCTGGACTTCGGCCTGCAGACCGCGGGCAAGGCGCCGGCCACCGGACGCGAGCAGGTCTCTACGATCATCGGCCAACTGTGCCAGAGCCACGCGATCGACCAGATCGCCACCACCACACTGGCCGAGGCACTCGAACGCGGAGTCAGCCAACTCCGGATTGTCCTCACCGAGGCGCTGCGGGCAGACGCCCGGTTGCAGTCCACCGGCATCGAAATCCTCGGCGTGCAGGTGTTGGCTGTTCGGCCCGAAGCCGACGTCGAACGCGCCCTCCAGACGCCGGTGCGCGAACAGCTCCAAGCCGAAGCGGACCGGGCTGTGTACGAGAGGCGGGCAGTCGCCGTCGAGCGTGAACGCACCATTTCCGAGAACGAGATGGCGAGCCAGATTGAATTGGCCGTGAGACGTGAAAACCTGGTAGCCCAAGAGGGTGCGAACGCACGCCGGGCAGCGGAAGAGAAGGCCGCCGCGGGCTTGATCGAGGCCCAAGGCTCCGCTGAACGGCAGGGCATTGGCGCAGCGGCCGAGGCAAATCAGATTCGCCTCGTTGGTGAAGCGGCCGCTGCCCGCGAGGCCGCCACCATGGAGGTGTACCGCACTATGGAACAGGCCACACTGTTGGCACTGGCCTTGAAGGACGCGGCCGGCAGCCTGCCGAACATCGGGAACCTCACGATCACTCCGGACCTCCTCAGCGGAGCACTTGCCGGGCTGTTCAAGGAACCCACCGCTACCGTTGAAGCCACCAAGTAAGGACCCATCATGGCCACCCCGCGCATCGTCATTGTCCACCGGCGGACCGAACTCCAGGAACTCCTGGACCGGCACGCCACTCGCGGCCAGGCCGAGTTCTTCCTCCGCACCCGCGGCCGCAGCATCCAGGACGTGCAGGACCGGCACGATCACCTCACCGCAGCCCTGGCAACCATCCGCGCTGCCGTGCCGTCCGATTGGCGTCAGGCGGAAGTGGAACGCGCAGACCTCAGCCGCTTCCTGCTCACCGCCGAGGACATCATCGCCGTAGTGGGGCAGGACGGGCTGGTGGCGAACGTCGCCAAATACCTGAACGGCCAGCCGGTCATCGGCATCGACCCGGAGCCCGGCGCCAACCCCGGCGTCCTGGTCCGCCACACTCCGGCAGCGGCGGCAGCGCTGCTGGCCACTGCCGACGTCGGACGGCTGCGCTGCCAGGATCTCACCACCGTGACAGCAACGCTCGACGACGGGCAGCGGCTTTCGGCTCTCAACGAAGTTTTCGTCGGGCATGCCTCGCACCAGTCGGCAAAGTACACCGTGATGGCGCCCAGTTTTACCCAGCCCGGCGGGCAAACCGAGCGGCAGTCGTCGTCGGGCCTGATCGTTTCCACAGGCACCGGCGCCACCGGCTGGTGCGCTTCGATCGCCCTGGAACGCGGCGGACGCGCGCTGCCGGCACCCACCGATCGTCGGCTTGCCTGGTTCGTTCGCGAAGCCTGGCCTTCACCCATTACGGGCGCCTCGCTGACAGAGGGTGTCCTGGAAGCCGGCGAAGTACTGCGGGTTACCGTGGCGTCGGATCAGCTGGTGGTCTTCGGCGATGGCATGGAGGACGACCGACTAACGGCGACATGGGGGCAGGAGATCACGGTGCAACTGGGGCAGAGGCCGCTGCGGCTGGTTGTGTAAACTCCAATTAGTCCACTCGGTGTAGTCTTGGCGGTTGGCCCTCCTCCTGGAGGCTGGGCACTCCATGTCAGACTCAAACGAGGAGCCTCGTGAGCCAGCCCGAGCAAACTGTGCAGCATTCCGTGCCGCCCAGGAAACCACCCAGCACTCCCGGCCGTGACGCTCTGCGGGGGTGGCTGATAGGGCTTTTCGCCGGCGTTCTTGGCCTGGCGCCTTGGTGGATTACTGGAGCCACCCTGCCGCTACAAAATTTGTGGGCTACGCAGGTCATGCCAGCGCAGATGCCTCCCGCCCTGCTGCCTTTGAGCCAGTACGAGGCGACCACTATCCTGGCGCTTCTCACAGTTGGTGGGGCTGTTGCCGGGCTGGCAGTTCGCATCTGGTCGCCCGTTCGCCGTCGACTCGTTACCTGGTGCGCCGCATCCGGCGTCCTCGTGGTGCACTTCACCGCCACCATCCAGTCGTTCACGGTACTCAAAGATGGGCTATTGCCCGGAAGCCTGTCCGGGCTTTACTTCGGAGGTCTTCTGGCCGGCGTTATCGGTTGCGTACTTGCAGCGCTGCTCGCGTTATTGCTGATCGCTTCACCTTCAACGGTCAAGGCGACCATTGGATTCGGACTCATGGCCATACCAGTCACCACATGGGCCGTGGTGTGGGTAGTGAACGTTGTGCGATTCCTGAACGTACCAACCGCTGTCCCAACCGTTGCCCGCTGGGTACCGGCCGTTTTGGTCGGTTGCGCGCTGGCCTGGTGCGGACTCCGGCACGCACGTCACGTGGTGGCTTGGGTGCTCAACCTTGTCTTCCTGTGGCTGCTTCCTGCACTCTTCACCGCGGTCCAATCAGTTCTGGGAACACGTGTACTCGCTGGAGATATCCCCGAGATGCTCGCGATGGGACGCGATGTCTTCGGCCAGGCCCTCGGTCCAGACGGAGAGGCACTTCCGACTCTTTTGCTGGCCTTGGGCATTGGTCTTGTAGGTGTCGGGGTTCAGGCTGTCGCTGCTCGGCGCTCCCCGGCCGCCCGCTAGTTCTGGCGGGCGGTGCGGACCATCCGGATGTCCTTTACGCCGTCTTCGACCTTCTCCGCCCCGTCGGCAACAAACCCGTTCTTCCGGTAGAAGGCCTGGGCTCGTGGATTGGGGTCAGCCACCCACAGCACAGCAGAAGCGGCAGGGCTGATGACTTCGTTGAGAAGGGCAGCTCCCACACCTGAGCCGTGGGACGAGGCGTAGGCGTAAAGGACGTACAACTCCTGCGGCTCTTCAGGAATATCAGAAGAAGGACCTGACATGGCAATGCCGATCAATTTGTCATCATGCAAAGCCACAGCAACGTTGTTCTTTTCATAGCGAGGATCAGTCAGCGCTGCGGTCCAGAATTTCTCGCGCCATTCCAGGAGCCCGGGATCGTCCAGCTCAGAATCGCTCATCAAGCCCCGGTACGTTTCGCGCCAAGTATCCACATGCACTTTTGCCATGCCGGGCGCATCCGCAGGATCAGCACGACGCACCTCAAAGTTGATTGCCATGGCTCCACGGTACCCACTCAAGGGTTCGGTACCACCACCACCTGAACGTCGTCCTCGTAGAGAAAGCGTCCAGGGGCTGATGAACGAAGTTCTTCCCATTTCACGTCGTGACGATCCAACAGGTCCAAATAACCTGGGATCCTTGTCAGCAGATGAACAGCATTGGTCTTGAACCACGCTTGGGCGTGAGGGTTGATGGTGCGGTCATACACACTGGGATCTATGAGGTTGGGATCAGGGTAGGCAGCGTCGTACCAAGCATTGGCGGTCTGCCACCATTGGTGATCCTCTTCGCTTAGCCTCCCGTCCTTCGCCAGCCCGTTTGCCAAGCCAAATATGCCGACGAAGATCCCCCGCGCATTCACGTGTGCCGACTGGTACCTGACGAATTTGGGAACGGCATACATCAACTAGTTTCCCTCGTGACGTTTCCAGGACACTTCGACCCGGAGTAGATTTCGAGCCTATATGTCCGGTGAGGCTGGTTTCTGAACGCCCGTGTACCGTGGCGACAAGTAGTGATTCCAGCCAGAGAGGATTCCGTGGAGCCAAATATTGTGGAGATCATCAACCGCGTCTTGCGGGATGTGAATTCCTCCGGGCTTACGGAGCCACGCGTTGAAGTCGTCGATTGGGACGAGGACCCGCAGGCAATCTCGGCGATGATTTACAGCACCAGGGATTCCACCGGACAGGGCGTGTCGGTGAGGGCCAACATCCCCGGAGCGGACCAGCTGGCATCAGTGGCAGACCAGGTCCAGGAATGGGTGATCGAAGAAAACGGCCCCACCAACAGCAACTGGCCACAGTGTCCTTGGCATCCGAACAATCATCCCCTGGCCGCTCAAGCGGTGGGCGACCACGGCGTTTGGGCTTGCCCCGTGCTGCTCACGCCAGTAGCTGTCATCGGCGAGCTCCCTGCCAAGTAAGCGCACGAATAAACGCACTCCAGCATCCCCGCACAGTAACGCCCTTACTCCCAATCCACCCCGGATTTCAACCGTTGTCCCCTTGCAGACCCCCGGGGTAGGGTGACCGAACCGTCCACCCACATCACCGTCTGGAAGAACTCTGGGAGGAACCATGACACATGTGAGACGTCAGCTGGCTGCCGTAACGGCAGCCCTGGCACTAACCGCGACGAGCGGGGCAATGGCCAGTCCGGCCTTCGCCGATCCCCGCACAACCGACAAGAACGCTACGGCCACCGGCTACGGGGGTGCCGTGAGCACCGTAGATCCCGAGGCTTCCGCGGCGGCCATCGAGGTACTGAAGAAGGGCGGCAACGCAGCTGATGCCGCGGTTGCAGCGGCAGCTACCCTTGGCGTCACCGAACCGTACAGCGCCGGCATTGGAGGCGGCGGCTACTTCGTGTTCTATGACGCGAAAACCAAGCAGGTGGGCACTATCGACGGCCGCGAAACCGCTCCGGCCAGCATGAAGCCCGATGCCTTTATTGACCCTGCCACCCAGAAGCCATATAAGTTCACTCCCGATCTGGTCACCAGCGGCGTCTCCGTCGGCGTGCCCGGCACGCCTGCAACGTGGGAGCGGGCCCTGGAACGTTGGGGGACGTTGAGCCTGGGCGACGCGTTGAAACCCGCCATCAAAGTGGCAAACCGTGGCTTCGTTGTAGATGAGACGTTCCGGCAGCAGACCCTGGACAATAAGGTCCGCTTCGATGCGTTCACTCCTACCCGGGACCTGTTCCTCCCCGGTGGTGACGCTCCCGCCGTCGGAAGTGTCTTCCAGAACCATGACCTCGCCGCGACCTACCGCCTGCTCGCCAAGGAGGGCACCGACGCCTTCTACGGTGGCCCGCTCGCGGAGGAGATCGTCAAGACCGTGCAGGCTCCGCCGAAGACTGCCGAAACCACGCTTCCCGTCCCTGTCGGCACCATGACCACGCAGGACCTTGCCAACTACAAGGCCCTGGACCAGGACGCCACCAAAGTGGGGTACCGGGGTTACGACGTTTACGGCATGGCTCCTTCCAGCAGCGGCGGCACCACGGTGGGCGAGGCGCTGAACATCCTGGAGAATTACGACCTCAAAGGCATGAAGCCCGTTGATGCCCTGCACCACTACTTCGAGGCCAGCTCGCTCGCCTTCGCTGACCGTGGCGCCTACGTCGGCGATCCTGCCTTCGTGAATGTTCCCACCAGTACGTTGCTGGACGACGTTTTCGCCAAGGAACGCTCCTGCGAAATCGATCCGACGGCGGCCGCTCCCAAGCCGGTAGCCCCCGGCAATATAGAGACGTACGACGGCGCGTGCCCGGCCGCCGTGGCGCCCCTCGCCAATGAGACGGATACAGAAAACATCTCCACGACGAACCTGACGGTCGCCGACAAGTGGGGCAACGTGGTGGAGTACACGCTGACGATCGAGCAGACCGGTGGTTCGGGGATTGTTGTACCGGGCCGCGGCTTCCTGCTGAACAACGAGCTCACTGATTTCAGCACGGTCTACGATCCGAAGGATCCCAACCGGATCGAGCCGAACAAGCGTCCGCGTTCCTCGATGTCCCCCACCATCATCCTCAAAGACCAGAAGCCGTTCCTGGCGTTGGGCTCCCCCGGCGGATCGACCATCATCACCACGGTATTGCAGACCATCCTGAACCGCGTCGACTTGGGGATGACAGTCTCCGAGGCCCTCGCTGCACCGCGGGCCGCACCACGGAATGGCGCCACCGTCAGCTCGGAACCGGCCTTCATCGAGGCTTATGGTCCTGCGCTTGAGTCCTTGGGACATGACTTGGTTCCGGCCGGGGACGCATTCACATCGGCTGCCGAGATCGGGGCTGCGACAGCCATCGAGTTCGATAAGGACGGAAAGATGACAGCTGCCGCCGAACCCACCAGACGCGGTGGTGGTTCTGCCATAGTGGTCCAACCCGTCAAACCCGGTAGGTAGCCGCTACGTCAGAAGCCAGGTGAGGGCCGGGAACGGTCTCTTGCATAGCCCGCCTCGGAGGCGTCCCCTTGGGTCGCCTACGAGGCGGGCTTCGTCCTGCCCGGTCAAGATGGCCGGTTGTTCCTGATCTCGCGACTGTATTTCCACACCATCACCAGCGAAGCGGCCCCGATGATGATTCCGGAGATCATGGACCACGGCGATTGGCCCGGGCTGGAGAGGAGGATTGAAAGGGCGTAGGCGGCGAGCACCAAGGCCAGCAGCAGCCATATCAAGGGTTTGCGATTCATTCTTGTATTCCTTAAAGAAGAAGGGTTTGAAAGTCAGGCGAGGTCGCGCTTCAGGAAAATGACGAAGGCTACTGCTAAGACCACTAAAAGCCAGCTTGCAGCCCCGGCGAAAGAGCCCCAAGCCGGTATGTTGACAGCCGCTTGGGTTGCCCAGTCGGCTGCCAGGATGGGAAAGAAGCGGGAGTCGGGCCCCAGCAACATCTCGGGAAGCAGCAAAGTAAGGGGGACCGCGAACAGGCTCACCAGATGATTGCGGATGAGCGACCCCGCGGCGAACCCCCAAACAGATCCCATGCCGGCAATCCCCGCAAAGGCCGGGCAAGCCGGCAAACCCCACTGCCACGCTTCATCCAGTAGTTCCCCTGCCAGGAAAAAAATCAGGCCAATGACCGCGCCGCTGATGAGCGCTGCCAGCACTGTAGTGGCTGCCCGGCCAAGGAACGCAGGCCCTCGTTGGAACAGTAAGACCCGCCGGCTGAAGCTTCCATTGCGGTAATCGGCAGTGAAGGCAAAAGAGCCCACCACTGCAAACCCCGTCAATGTCAGCGTCAGGCCCGCTTCCGTCAGTGGTCCAGCGAGGCTCGCCAGGGGTGGCCCGGCTTCCAGGGCAGCTGCAAGAACCATCAAGGAAATGAACCCCAGCACCAGTGCGGCCCCCACCGCCGAACCTTTCCACAACCACGGCCGTCGCAGCTCTGAGAGGAAGGCGGGACCCATGTCAGAGCTCCTTCCGGCGGAGGGACCACGCTGCGCCCAGGCCAGCAACGGCCAGCCATCCAAGGGACACGAAGAAGGCCGGAACTGGTTCAAGCAAGCCCTCAAAAGGCACGGAAGCTATTCCCGCCAAAGCGCCGGACGGAAGCCAGCGGGCCATGTCCGGAGCATTCGCCAACAGTGGCAGTTCGACGGCGAGTGGAATCACCAAGGTGAGGATCGTCGTCGCGTAGTAGTGCTGAAAGATCCACCCCAACGAGCAACCCCAGACGGCGGCTATTGCTGAGGCCACCAGCACCCCCGGCAACAGTCCCAGCGAATCCGGGGCCAGGAGTTGCGGCGCAACGTCAGGCGGCAGGGAGAACGCGACCGTCCCGCCCCACACCGCCAGTCCCGTGATGACGGTGCCGGCTCCCACCATCACCGCAGCCGCGTATTTGCTCGTCACCACGTTGGCCATGCCGGCCGCCACCACGGTGCGGCGAAGCGTCCCGTAATACGCTTCGCGGGTCACCAAGTAACTCCCGGCAAATGTCGCCACCGGTGCAATGCTTGCCGCCAAGGACCAGAAGATCCGGATGTTGTCCGAAACCGACAATGCACCCGAGCTGTCCGGCCATCCCAGGAAGTTGGCCACGAACCACGGCACCAAAGCACTGAACGCCACGATGCCCAGGATGGAGTACCCGCTGACGTACCTGAGAAGCTCGGATCGGATCCCACTTGTTGCTGTGGCCAAGTTTTCACCGTTCATTGGGCACCGGCCAGAATCTTGAAGTACGCCGCTTCAAGGCTGCCACCGCCAAGCACTTTGGCTTCCCCGAGGGTCCCGCGGAACAGGACCCTCTGTTTGAGGATGACAATCTGGTCCGCCACTTGTTCCAGTTCCATCAGTTGGTGGCTGGAAACCAACGCACTTCCACCGGCAGCGGCGAACTCCCGCAGGAAACGCCGCAACCACTGAATGCCCTCCGGATCCAAGCCGTTGGCGGGCTCGTCCAGAACAAGCAAACGGGGATCACCTACCAACGCGGAGCCGATGCCCAAGCGTTGCTTCATGCCCAGCGAGTAGTCCCGGACCTTCTTGTTGGCCTCGCCCGCCAGACCCACTTGCTCCAGCACGCGCTCAACACTTTCCCTGCCCACCCCCGCAGCGAGTTGGCAGATTTGCAGATGCCGCCGGCCCGTCAGCCCTGGCTCCACGTCCATCCCGTCCAGGTTCACGCCAACCATGCCGGCGGGCCGCCGGAGGGATCGGTAGTCGACCCCGAACACCGTTGCGTTGCCGGATGTCGCCTCCAGTAAACCTGTGAGACCCGCGAGCGCGGTACTTTTCCCTGCTCCGTTGGGACCGATCAGACCCACCACGCGGCCGGCTGGGACATCAAACGTCAGATCCTCTACGGCAAAACGCGATCCCCTTTTCTTGCTGAAATGTTCAAAACTTGCGTGAATCGTCACGGCTGACCTTTCGTGGAGTCTGAGGGCGCCCCGGTTTGCCCTGGCCACAAGGGCGAGGTAGTGATGGAAGCCCAGAGCCACTCCCCCAGGCTTGTCTCACGTTGACTAGTTACTTCGGCCCGCCCGGCGGTCGCGAGGTTGGTCCCCGAGACCAGCTCGCTGGAGAAGGTCAGTACCGGCACTGGGTCACCGGGGAAGGCGACCGGGACCAAAGTGTCCAAGGGTGCCATGGAGTTCGACGGCGGCTGGTCACCAATGGTGGCCCGGCCCAGGTTTTCGTGGATGATCATCCCCTGCGATTGCAACGTGACCTGGTCCCCGGGCGCCAGAACGCCGGAAGGCCCTTGGACCGGCATCACAATCTTCAACTGGCCGTCCTGATAGGTGTAACCCGCTACGGTCACCGCTTTGACGGGGATGATGACCAGCAGCACCCCGATGGTCAGCAACCCGAGCATCACCACCAGGATCCGACGCCAGAGTGGGCTCCCGTTGGCTGCCGCAACCCGAAAGAACCGGATTATTCCTTTGAGCGCCACCACCAACAGCAGGCAGAGGACCGCAAGGACCACCAGATGGCCTGCATAACCCAGCTGAAGGAAGACCGGCATCAAGCGCTGGTACCCGACCACCATGAAAGCAATACCGGCAACAAAGCTGGCGAAGCCAAACCATGGAAGGTATCGGCCCCGTGCTGGCATGCGATGGCATCCGAGGATCCCGTAGCCGGCCACCTCAGACAACGCCTCCAGCGATTTCTTCCGGAGGTGTGGAATGTCCACGGCAGACATCAGAGCAACGTAGCCGTCCAGCTTGATGAAGGGAAACAGGTTGAGCACGGCCACGGCATAGCAAATGACGCCATAAAGGACTGCGGCGTCCTTCACTGCTGACTCAGGAAGAAACGCCTGGCCAGCCAACACGACGCTACCCAGGGCAACGTGCACCAAGGGTCCCGCGAGCGCCACCAGAACGCGTTGCTTCCTGGAACTCAGCCGCCATCCATCAGTCACGTCGCAGAAGAACGCCGGTGAGAGATAGAAGAGCATGATGCCAATGCGGCGTGGTGTCCCGCCGAAGTATGTCAGCGCCATGCCGTGGCCCAGCTCGTGCAGGAGCGTGGAGACGAACATCGCCGCCACCACATATAGATAAGCCTCCACCGGCAAGGGCGTGGAGAGGACGCGCCACATACTGGGGCCTGCCATGAATGCGCCCACCAGCCCGCCAAGAAGGAGGAGCAGTGCCACCGCGGCCATCCCCGGTCTTGCCATGGCCGCCACCATAGGCCGGAAGAACTGCAGCAACGGCGCAGGGTTGAACAGGGTGAACTGCACTGTCAGGGGCGGCCTGAACTGGACGCGCCGCATCGCAACCGGCGCCGCACCGCCGTCGAATATTCCTGTGGGTGCCAACTGGCGGACGATGCCCGTGACGTCCTGTGCTGTCCAAGGAGACCCGAGGGAGAGCGCCACTTGGGCCGGATTCTTCCTGCCATCCACCGCTTTAAGGACGGTTGCGACGTCGGCGGAGACCCGCGCTTTCGGCACACCGTTGATCGCCACAATCCACGGCCCGGCGGCCGCCAGCGGTGCATCGATGGACCCCGATGGCGCGAGCTGTACGGGCCACTCGACCGCCCGTTCGGCGGGCACTTTGAGCCGGTTCATATCAGCGGATGCGGGGTGGAGAAGTGACCGGGCAAGAATAGTCCTTTGGTCTCGTCCATGGTGAGTGGCACCGCGCCGGGGCATACCGCTTTGCCGGCCACCCATCCCATGTCCTGGACTGCCGCGGGAAGCCTGTGGCTGAGGCTCACCCAATGGGTTTGGATGTCCCTGCCTGCGAGGTATTCAACCAGATCCCCAACCTCAGGAGTGGGTTGGATGCCCGGAAGTTCGGTTGGCTGGAATGACCGGGTCCACCGGAGCAACCCGTCAATCACTGCAGGCGTGGTCCAGAAATCGGCACGGGAATCGTCATCGGTCACTGCCGCGGGAGTCCGGGAAGGCGTACGGGACTGGAAGAGCTCCCGGATTTGGAGTCCTTCCTGAAGTGCTCCCCGCAAAGCAGAGACAGGATGGGCGGACGCTTTGAGCCCCACCGCAGCAAACTGGCCTTCGACGGCGATCACGCACACCGCGGTGACCAACGGATTGCCCTCTTGGGGGACGAAGGCCAACAACGGTTCGACGCCGGCCGTCCGCGCCGCGTCGAGGAGCAGGAGGAAGTTCCGGGCTTCAGGCGTCGTCCGCACAGCGTCGGGCATCCTCGCCGCATCGAAGCTAATGAGCGGCGTCCGCTGGTGCCATGCCGCGAGGAACGCGTCCCGTTCCAGCACTTCCCCGACGCCTGCAATCTGTGCAAAGGCCTCCGAGGGCCCGGACGCTGCACCGTTGGGAGACGGATCGAAGAAGCCGTCCCACGGATTCGCCTCCGCTTGGCCGGGGCAATAGTCCACCACCGGAGCGGGAACCTGCGAGGCCTTTCCGGTCAGAAGGTTAGTGGCCCGATACCAGGGAAATTCGTAGGCGAGCGCCGATGGCCGCCCCATTCCCGGGGTGATGAAGTCGATCCGTTCATCAACACTGCCGGTAGGAGCAACAAGATACTCCGCGTCCCCGGGCGCCGACGCCAACGCGAACCTCTCCACAGCTTCTCCCGCACCCCGGGTAATGGAGTCTCGTTTCCTGACGTCAAAGGCCCCGACGGCGGAGGCGAACCCAGGGTGCGAGGCCCGCCCGTGCGCCAGCACACCAGCAGTCCGCCACAGTCCAACCTCGTTGGGGACGTACACCGCGGATTCCGAGACCAAGCCCATGGATGGATCCAGGGTCCGCACGGGATCGATGCTCATGCGCCACACACCCACAGCTCTATGTCATCCAGCCCAGGGGTCCGCGTAGCGATGCGAACCTGCCTGCGTTCCAGGATGGTGAGACCCTCCGAGGTGATCTCCTCCTCAATAAGGCTGTTGCTGACAAAGGCGATATCGCTGGCATACGCGGAGGAACGGTAGGTGCCGCCCTCACCAAAGGTCACGTGGATCATGGTGACGTGGCGGGCACCGTTGGCGGGATCCCGGCTTTCCGTGGTGATCAGGAAGGAGTCGTTGCCCAACGGCGAAACTGTGGTTCCGCCGTCGTTGTTTTCTGACACGTGATGGCTGTCCGCGTTCAGGACGGTCAGCAGGAAGCGCCCCTCCGGCGCAAGGCATTCCCGGACCCTGCGGAACAGTGCGCGGCGGCCGGCCGGGTCCAGGAGGGTGATGGAACTGGCGCCGAGAACCACGCAACCGTACCCGCCGTCGAGCTCGAAGCCGGACATGTCGGCCTCCACCATGTCCACGGAGACGCCACGCGGATTGAACGCCTGGGTGTCCACCTTGGTCTTGAGCAGGGCGAGCATCTCCCGGGAAGAATCGACGGCGGTCAGCGGACGTCCCAGGGTCAGGAGGGGCCGGGTGATCCGGCCGGATCCGGCAGCCAACTCAAGGATGGGTCCCACCGTTTTGCGGGCTGCGGTCAGGATCTCGGGCAGTTCCGTGAGGTCGTTGGCGGTGACGAGGTCATAGAGGCGGGAGCCTGACACGCTGTAGAGATCCTCTGGAGGATTCATGTGGCCCAGGATCCGTAGGACGGCGTCGGCGGTCTTGTCTTTTGCGGTGTTCATCAACTCGTGTTCTCCGGGAGGTTGAGAGTGGTGGGATGCACGCGGGTGGGGACGGAACATGGCACCACCCGCGTGCACCGGCTATGTGGCGGCGATTCCGACGACGATGCCGGCGATGATGATGACGTCACCAACCCGGATGTACCACGGTGTATCGTCCGGGGTGTCGAGGTTTTCGAGCTCTTCGATGGACAGCTGAAGCGGCGCGTTTGCGATCATTGGTTCCTCCTTCCTTGTTGTTATGTGGATGGTGTTGACGGGTCCTACGTGATGCTGACGGCGATGATGCCGATTGCGACTCCCTGGGAGACCCCGATGAACCAGTTCTGGAAGTCAGGGGTGTCCAGCGATTCGATCTCCTGGATGGAGATGTTGAGCTGTTTTTGCATGCGCGTTCACCTCCCCTCGCGGTTGTTGTGTCGTCCAAACCGGGATCAGGTGATGGCGACGGCGATGCCGACCAGTGCCAATCCGGCTGAAATGCCCTTGATTCGTTCGTCCCAGTCATCCGGGACATCCATGGGCTCGAGTTCCTGGATGTGGAGGTCCAGGCTCTTGAGTGCGTTTGCGCTGTTCATGTGTTCACCTCCTTTCCCCTGCCTGCTCGTAGATTTCCCGTGGGGGCTGGCAAGATGTGGGGTCCTCCTGCGGCGGCATGGAGGACGTGCTGAATCTGCGCGGCGTCGATCCCCCGGAGCATGGGAAGACCACCGCCCCAGTTGCGGATGGCAGCGTCCGTGGTGCGGACCAGGGTTTCCTCGGTGATGGTTTGAAGCCGGGCGATACCCCACTGCCCGATCAGCTCTTCCATGCCCATCCAGGGCTCGGGGCTCAGTGCAGGATCTGCATCCGTCACCATGCTCCACAGCTGGTTGAGCCGTGAGGCATCGCCCCACGTTGCGGCTCCTTGGCCGATTTCCTTCCAGATGGGACCAATCACCGACGCCGTCGCGGTCATCTTTCGTACGCCCGTGACATAGGCGAGTTCGTTCGCGACGTACCAGTGCTTGGCGCCGTACGGGTTGCGTCCCATCAATGCCCAGCCGGTGTGCGTTTCCATGCTGAGCCGGGCGGCGGCGAGTCTCAGTTCCGGAGAGTCCCTGTGGCCCAACTGTTGGCCCAGCCGCACGATCCGTTGAATGAGTACGTGGCCGTCATCGTCAAAAATGCTGTGATGACTGCCGATCATGGTTCCAGCCACCCTCAGGAACGCTTCCAGCAGCCCCTCGAAAACCAGCTGCTGCGGCAGGGTGGCGAGGTGGCCGGCGTCGAGCAGTGCGGCATCACCGGTCAGGTGTCGCGAGACTATCAAGCGGCGTCCGACGGCGGTGTCCAGGCACGCTACAGCGCTGACTTCTGCACCGGTCCCCACGGTGGACGGTATGAGAATGGTTTTGGGACGTTCTTTGGGATTCGTAAGCGGCGGGAGCACCAGGAGGCCCGAACGTTTGGCGTGGCGTTCGGCGAAAATGGCAAGGCTCGGGTCAGCGGTGAAAAGTGCTGCCAGCTTGACCGCATCCAGCACCGAACCGCCGCCGAGTCCTGCTACCGTTTGAAGCCCGTTTTCGCGGATGAAGCTGCCCACCGTCCGCACGGTTTCCACGGTGACCGGAGTCGCGTGCAGCTCCAGGACCGGAGCTCCTTTGAGGTTGCTGGACAACATTTTGTCCCGATGGGCTTCCAGGTGGCTGTCCACCACCAAACCGGTCCGCCCCCGGGTCAGGCCACCGATGTACTTGGCTGCCGTGCCGTCGTCGAGGATGACGCAGCGGGTCCTCCACAGGTGGTCGGCGATCATGCGAAGACCCCGTCTTTTTCAGCCGCGGCCAGGCCGGAATGGATGGCCGTGCTCAGTTCTTCGAAGTTCTCCTCCGTGTAAATGAGTGCAGGCAGAAGTTGGATTCGCCCCGGCCCTGCCTGCACGATTGCACCGGCGTCGTGGATACGCCGGACCACGGCCAGTACACCGTTTGAGGACAGGGGCGTTCCGTTGTGTGAGCGCAGTTTGATGGCCCTCATGCAGCCCCGCCCTGATGAGTTGCCTATCCCCCGGGTGTTTTGCAGCTCCTCTATGAGGTTGTTGAGGCCGGCGGCCACCTGCTTGGTCAGGGTGTTGTGGTCCAGCCGTTTCATCTCGGCGATGGTGCCGAGGATCGCCGCGCACGTTGCGGGTGTGCCGGCCTGCGTTTCGCCGTGAACGAAGACGGACTCGTTCCTGTCGAAGGTCTCCGTGACGCGCCGGGCGATCAGCAGGGCCGCGCAGGCGCTGGTGCCGTTGGTCAGCCCTTTGGACGTGACGATGACGTCCGGCTGTTGGGACCATTCGTCTGACGCGAACCAGCCACTCACCCGGCCGAAACCGGTGGCTACCTCGTCTGCGACCAGGAGGAAGCCGTGCTGATCACGGTGCTTGATGACCTCTTCAATGAAGGCATCCGGCACGGCTTCCGCACCCGATCCCAGAACGGGTTCCATGATGACCGCGGCAATCCTGTGGCCTTCCCTGGACATGAGCTGCGCCAGTTCCGCGCCGTCGTCGTCAAATCCGATGTGGCGGATGTTCCGCCGGTCCACTCCGTACACGGCCTGTCCCAGCTCGTCACCGCTCAGTGCCTGACTTCCATAGGTCAGCCCGTGATAGCTGCCCTTCAGCCCGACGATGAGTTTGCGTTCAGGCTGCCCGTCCAGGACGAAGTACTGGCGAGCCAGCTTCATCACGGCATCGTTGGCGGCCCCTCCGGAGGTGGAGAAGATGACCCGGTGGAAGCTGTGGGCCGGCAGGCTCAGAAGGGCGTTGGAGGCTTCGATTGCAGTGCGGTGAGCTGTGCGGAAGAGCGGCAAATAGGACGCGGCGCGAAGTTCCCGGACCACGGCTTCAGCGATGTTCTCGTTTCCGTAGCCCAGGTTGGTGTTCCAAAGTCCGCTCTTGGCGCAGAGGCGTTGGCGGCCGTCTTCGTAGGTGACGTGGACGCCGTTGGCACTGACTGCGGTATGGCTTTTCCCCGCGAAGTCATGCTGGGTGATGAGGGGTATCCACAGGGGAAGTTGGGTCCTGGGGGTGGGAAGGATCGGCACGACAGTCATCAGTGGCCGCCAACAATGTCGATACCGAGTTGCTCAAAGCGGTGCAGGACGGCACGGGCGGACTCCTCGGCGAGCGCGGCTGGAACGTTGAGCGCGGGCGCCACGGCTATAGCCGCTACCTTGACGTCCCGGAGGTTGGAAACGGCTTCGATAATGGCTGCGGCGTCCGGACCGATCTTGAAGAGACGGCCGGTCCTGGCGTCCAGGAGGGTATGCTCGCTCCCCCGCTTTAGGATGAAGGGAGCATGCGCTGACGGCAGGCCGTCCCGCAGTGCGGCCCCGTAAAGGCTGGCTCCGAAACCCATCAGCTTGGTGGCGGGGCGGTCCTCACGGGCGACAAATTTCCACGCGTCCAAGGCTGCCAGGTAGCGGGCGATCCACGGTTTGGCGGCCAGCGATTCGTAGATGTCCCACGGGTAGTACGCCGCGGCAACCGCCGACTCGGGCCGGAGTGCGATGGCCCTTACCGTCAGGTCTGGCAGCGCGTCACCAATGGTGCCGATTTTGGCCCCGTAGGGTCCGCTGAGAATCGAACCGTCCCAGGTGATGTGAAGCCGGGCCAGCAGGAGGTTGTCCTTTGGTTGCCCATTCAGCAGTCCCCGCTCAGCAAGCACTGCGTTGACCTCGGTGAGCTGCTGCACGAAGTGCCCCGTACGGCAGGCTTCCTC
>NZ_JABMCX010000160.1 GCF_013179505.1 Paenarthrobacter sp. CM16
ACCCAGCGCAGAGCCGGGCTCGGCGATGACCACGGTCCCGGCGTCCTTGCCCGAACCCACCCCCGCGCGGACCACGCCCATGGCCTCAAGGATCCGGACGGCCTCGCGCACGGATGTCCTGGAAACCTTCAGTTGCTCGGCCATGGCACGTTCACCCGGCAGCCGGCCGCCGAGGGCAAGGTCTCCATCGGACAACTGCTTCTCGATCCATTGCAGGACCAACTCGTGGGTACGCATAACGGAATACTAGTTGATGTGGTCCGACCACATGGCCTACAGTGTGGTTAGACCACAGAGGCAGGACCTCAGAATTCAAGGGAGAACCGCATGACCGACACCCTCGACCCCAAGATCACAGCAGCGCCCGCTAATGCCGGGAGCGATCAAAACGTAACCCGCCAGCAGCAGCCGCGCCCCGCCGTCGTGCTCCCGTCCGTGGTGCCTCCGGCACTGAAGCGCCGCGTTCCCAAGGTGTCGGACCTGGCACCGCTGATGCAGTTCAAGAAGCCCGAGTTCAGCAAGACCGCACGGCTCAAGCGCGCCAGCACCATCTGGGAACTCCGCGACATCGCCAAGCGCCGCACCCCGCAGGCACCGTTCGATTACACCGACGGCGCTGCCGAAGAAGAGATCACCCTCCGCCGCGCGCGGCAGGCGTTCCAAGACCTCGAATTCCGCCCCGGCATCCTGCGCGACGTCTCCAAGATCGATCTCCGCACGGACATCCTGGGCAAGGAATCACGCCTGCCGTTCGGCATCGCACCTACCGGCTTCACGCGCATGATGCAGTCCGAGGGCGAGTACGCAGGCTCGCAGGCCGCTGAAGCTGCCGGAATTCCTTACACCCTGTCCACCATGGGCACCGCGTCCATCGAGGACGTCGCCACTGCCGCTCCCAACGGACGCAACTGGTTCCAGCTCTACCTCTGGACGGACCGCGACCGCTCGCTGGAACTGATCGAACGCGCCGCCAAAGCCGGCAACGACACCCTCATGGTCACCGTGGACACCGCCGTGGCGGGCGCCCGCCTGCGCGACGTCCGCAACGGCATGACCATCCCGCCGGCCCTGACCATCAAGACCGTCCTGGATGCCTCATACCGTCCGGCCTGGTGGTTCAACTTCCTCACCCACGAGCCCCTGACCTTCGCTTCGCTCTCCCGCTACACCGGTACCGTGGCGGACCTCATCAACTCGATGTTCGACCCCACCCTGACTTACGAGGACCTGGACTGGCTCCGCGAAACCTGGAAGGGCAAGCTGGTGGTCAAGGGCATCCAGACCGTTGAAGACGCCCGCCGCGTTGTAGACCACGGCGCGGATGGCATCATCCTGTCCAACCACGGCGGACGCCAACTGGACCGCGCACCCATCCCGTTCCACCTGCTGCCGGAGGTCACCACGGCACTTAAGGCGGACAACAGCAAGGCCGCGGTCATGCTGGACACGGGCATCATGAGCGGCGCGGACATCGTGGCGGCACTGGCTCTGGGCGCTGATTTTGCCTTGATCGGCCGGGCCTACCTGTACGGCCTCATGGCCGGCGGACGCGAAGGCGTGGACCGCACCATCCAGATCCTGGAGAAGGACATGACCCGGACCATGGCGCTGCTGGGCGTCAGCAAGGTGGCGGACCTGAACCCGGACCACGTGCGGCTGCTCCAGCGCTAAAAGTCCCCATGCAGGTAACAGCACCTGTCGCAATGGACCTCCATAGCGACAGGTGCTGTTACTCAGTTGGGTAAGGGGTTAGATCAAGCCCTGGGCCAGCATCGCATCGGCAACCTTGACGAAGCCGCCGATGTTGGCGCCCACCACGTAGTTTCCGGGCGCACCGTATTCCTCTGCCGTTGCGGCGCAGCGATCATGAATGCCCACCATGATCTCAGTAAGGCGCTGTTCGGTGTGCTCGAAGGACCAGGAATCGCGGCTGGCATTCTGCTGCATTTCAAGGGCAGAGGTAGCAACACCACCGGCATTGGCGGCCTTGCCGGGGCCGAACAGGATCCCGGCCTCCTGGAAGACGGACACAGCTGAACGGGTGGAGGGCATGTTGGCGCCCTCGGCCACCGCAATCAGGCCGTTGCTGACCAACTTGGCGGCGGCCTCGCCGTCGAGCTCGTTCTGGGTGGCGCAGGGCAAAGCCACCGTGCCGTTGACGTCCCACACGGAACCGCCGGAAACGTGGTTGGCACCGGCGCGGCGTGCGGCGTACTCGGTGAGGCGCCCGCGCTCCACTTCCTTGATCCGGCTCAGAAGCTCGACGTCGATCCCCGCCTCGTCCACGATGTAACCGGCCGAATCGGAACAGGCTACTACGGTGGCTCCGAGTGATTGCGCCTTTGCGATGGCGTGGATGGCAACGTTGCCGGAACCGGAGACCACCACGCGCTGGCCGTCGAAGGACTGGCCTCGGGTTTTGAGCATCTCCTGGGCGAAGATCACCGTGCCGTAGCCGGTGGCCTCAGGCCGGACCAGCGAGCCACCCCAGGAGATGCCCTTGCCCGTGAGGACTCCCGATTCGTATCGGTTGGTGATTCGCTTGTACTGGCCAAAGAGGTAGCCGATTTCCCGGCCGCCCACGCCGATGTCGCCGGCGGGTACGTCGGTGTACTCGCCGATATGCCGGTACAGCTCGGTCATGAAGGACTGGCAGAAGCGCATTATTTCGGCATCGGAACGTCCACGGGGATCGAAGTCCGAGCCACCCTTGCCGCCGCCGATGGGCATCCCGGTGAGCGCATTCTTGAAGATTTGCTCAAAGCCGAGGAACTTCACGATTCCCAGGTACACCGAGGGGTGGAAGCGGAGCCCGCCCTTGTACGGACCGAGGGCGGAATTGAACTCCACCCGGAAGCCGCGGTTCACATGGACGCGGCCGGAATCGTCGGTCCACGGAACACGGAAGATGATCTGGCGCTCAGGTTCGCACAGACGCTCCAAGACCGCGCCCTCGAGGAACTCCGGGTGGCGATCATGAACGGGGCCAAGGCTTTCGAAGACCTCAGTGACGGCCTGGTGGAATTCCTTCTCCCCCGGATTCCGTGCCAACACGGTGTCGCGGACAGCTTCGAGCCTTGAATCCATGCGTGTTCCTATCCTCAGTGCGCCGACCCGCGGCGAGACGATTAGTCCCGCCCATGGTTGCACCGAGGGACATGGGATCTCCATCCGGAGACAATGTGACCCTCACCAAGGAGTTAACACAACTGTAGAAAATCGTTGAAAACACAAGGAAACGCAGGGTAAACAAAAACTCACAATGTGATGAGGATCACGTTAAGTGGTTCCCTGCTACCGCTTACGGCCGAACTTGGGAAGGTTGGGCAAGTTCGGAAGGTTCGCCAAGAGGTCAGCAGCCTTAGTGGCAGCGCGGCCTACGGTGCGGCCAATCTGCTGGGGAACGGTGTCATCGGACGCCGGGTCAAGGGAGACTGGCGTTCCACTCGCGTGGACCTTCACGGCCTGGCCAATAGCGTCGGCACGGTTGGGAACTGACGCGACGGCGGCTTCGGCGGGAGCCACAGCGGCGGGCACGTCCGCGGCAGCGGTGGAAGGCCCCGCTGCAGAAGGCACGACGACGGCGGGAGCCGCGGTTCCGACGTCGAACGTTTCAAGCCAGCTCGCGACGCCGGCAAGCGGCTTGGGATTCAGGGCATAGAAGCGCTTCTGGCCCTGCGCGCGCATGCTGACGAGGTCAGCCTCGCGGAGCACCTTCAGATGCTTGGAGATTGTGGGCTGGCTCGCAGCCAGTTCTTCCACCAGTTCGCCTACTGCTTTATCCCCAGAGCGGAGGGAGACCAGGATGTCGCGTCTGGTTGCCTCAGCTATGACGGCAAATACGTCGTCAGTCACCATGCCTCCCACCCTAGCGACATATACGCCAATTGGCATCCCTGTTTCGTGCCGCGACTGGTACCAAATCGTTGACCCTTTGGTGGGCCGATGCTACAACGGAGACACGGTCCGTCCGGGCTCCCAGGCCCCGGCCGCCACAAGCACGGGGTCATGGCCATGACTGAATTTTTCCGGCGTCGCATCTTTGACATCATTGCTGGCGTGTTCCTCGCCTTGTTTGTCCTCGTGTGGACCACTGTCCTGGTGCGGGTGGGGACATGGGTGCCCACGGGTACTGCAGAAGCCCCGGAGTTGAACGGCGCGTTGGTGACCGCCGCGGGAGTCCTCGCCACGTCGCTGAGTTCGCTGACGGCATCGGCCCTGGGCTTCACCATTTCGGAGGTTAAACGTGACAATGCCGACGCCGGCGCTCCCAGTCCATTGGTCAGCCCGGCCGACGTGGCTACGAGGCTATCCGGGCGGGTGATCTTCGCGATCATGGTCTACATGACCATGGGCATGCTGGTCCTGGTGCTGTGGCTCTTCAAGGGGCAGGCGTCCACGGACCTCATCGGTGCGTTCGCGCTCTCGCTGCTCGGTTGGCTGGTGGGGGCCGCCGGGGTGGTTTTCCAGACGGAGAGGACCGGGCCGTAGCCTGTGGGAGCGAAGCGTCAGTCGAACCAAGGGTCCAGTCCGTACAGGGGGAAAATTTCCTTGCGCGTAGCAATGACCGTCCGGTCCACTTCGTCCGCGGGGTCGTAGCCAACTTCCCAGGAGCGCCACCACACGTCTACGTCGTCGCCCATGGACTCCGGCGCCCACACGCCGTACGTTTCGCGCACATACGTCCGCCAAGCTTCGGGCACAGGCGTACTGAGCGGCACCGGGCGCTGGGTCACCATCCCGATCAGGTGGCTCCAGGCGCGCGGCACAACGCCGGTGACGTCATATCCGCCACCACCGGTAGCGATCCAGCGGTTGTCGCAGTACCGGGCGGCGAGGCTTGCGACGGCGGATGCCGCCTCACGCTGTCCGTCGACGCTGAGCGTGAGGTGCGTCAGGGGATCGTCCCTGTGCGAATCGCAGCCGTGCTGGCTGACAATCACTTCCGGTTGGAACGCACCCACAAGCTGCGGAACCACAGCGTGGAACGCGCGCAGCCACCCCGCGTCACCGGTAAAAGCAGGGAGGGCAACGTTGACCACCGTTCCGGGCGCATCCGGTCCGCCGGTTTCGTTGGCAAAGCCGGTCCCGGGGAAAAGGGTGAGGCCCGTTTCGTGCAGGCTGATGGTCATCACGCGCGGATCGTTCCAGAAGATGCTTTGCGTCCCGTCGCCGTGATGGGCATCGACGTCGATGCTGACGATCCTCTGCACACCGCCGTCGAGCAGCCTTTGGATGGCCATGGCGACGTCGTTGTAGACGCAGAACCCGCTGGCCTTTTCACGAGCGGCGTGATGCATGCCGCCGCTGAAGTTCACGGCACGGACGGCCTTTCCGGAAAGGATGGTGTCAGCGGCCAGCAACGAGCCACCGGCAAGCCGGGCACTTGCCTCGTGCATGCCGGCGAACGCGGGATCGTCCTCCGTGCCCAGGCCGCGGCTTTCCTCGGGCGTGGACGGGTCCTCGCTGACGCGTCGGACAGCCTCCACGTAGCCGGCGCTGTGCACCGTTTGAAGTTCGACGTCGGTTGCCACAGCCGGTGCCTCGACGGCCACGTGCTGGTGGTCGAACAGGCCCAAGGATTCGGCCAGCCGTGCCGTCAGTTCGAGCCGCTGCGGAGCCATGGGGTGGCCGGGACCAAAATTGTAGGCAGTCATGGCTGCGTCCCACACCACCGTCGTTGGCAGTGCGGAGCGGGTAATGCTGGAAGCCGTAGTCCCAAGCCTGGAGTTCATCCAGAACAGGCTACCTGAGCCTGGCAGGCCCTACCGCCCGGTTACGCCGCGGGAATAGTGGTTTACTACTCAGGAAAGCTTGTTTCAACCGAGGAAGAGCGCCATGTCTCAAAGCCAGTCGCGGTCCACGAGCCCGACCAACTGGCAACCCAACCAGCAGGAGCGGGAAGGTCTGTGGATCTTCACCCGCGTGCGCGACTTCATCGACAACATTGCCAACACCTCCCCTGCCCGTTTGGCGTTGACCGTCTTCGCCGTGGTCATCCTGGTGTTCACGGGCCTGTTGTCCCTGCCGGCGGCTTCCTCGGACGGCACTGTGACGCCCCTGCACCAGTCCATGTTCACGGCGGTCTCCGCAGTGTGCGTCACCGGGTTGACGGTGGTTTCCACAGCTACCCACTGGACCTTCTTTGGCCAGCTGGTGATCCTGATAGGCATCTTTGTGGGTGGCCTTGGCACGCTGACCCTGGCCTCGCTGTTGGCGCTCATGGTCAGCAAGCGCCTGGGCGTACGCGGCAAGCTGATCGCCCAGGAAGCCATGAACAACGCGGGCCGGCTCGGTGAAGTGGGTACCCTGCTCCGGATCGTCATCGTGACCTCGGTGGTGATTGAAGCCGCCCTGGCCATCGTGCTGATCCCCCGCTTCATGGTGCTCGGCGAGAGCTTCTGGCAATCCGTGTGGCACGGAGTCTTCTATTCGATTTCTGCGTTCAACAACGCCGGGTTCACGCCTCACTCCGATGGCATTGTTCCCTACGAAACCGATCTGTGGATCCTCATCCCGCTGATGTTGGGTGTGTTCCTGGGCAGCCTCGGCTTCCCTGTGGTGATGGTGCTCCAGCAGAACGGGCTCAACTGGAAGAAGTGGAACCTCCACACCAAGCTCACCATCCAGGTCTCCTTCATCCTGCTCGCCGCGGGCACGGTCCTCTGGGGCCTGATGGAGTGGGACAACGTGCGGACCATCGGCACCATGGACCTTGGCGACAAGATCACGCACTCGCTGTTCGCATCCGTCATGACCCGGTCCGGCGGATTCAACCTGGTGGACCAGAACCACATGGAATCCACCACCATGCTGCTCACCGATGCCCTCATGTTTGCCGGTGGCGGCTCGGCGTCCACGGCCGGCGGCATCAAGGTGACCACCATCGCCGTCATGTTCCTTGCCATCATGGCCGAAGCCCGCGGCGACGCCGACGTGAAAGTCTACGGCCGCACCATCCCCCAGGGCACCATGCGCGTGGCCATCTCAGTGATCGTTGCCGGCGCCACACTGGTGTCGGTGGCCGCGTTCCTGCTGCTCTCCATCAGCGGAGCGTCATTGGACCGGGTGCTCTTCGAATCCATCTCCGCCTTCGCCACCGTGGGACTGAGCACCAACCTCAGTGCCGAGCTGCCGCCGTCGGGCGTTTATGTCCTGACAGCCTTGATGTTTGCAGGCCGCGTGGGCACCGTAACCCTTGCTGCGGGACTGGCACTGCGCCAACGCAGCCAGCTGTACCACTACCCGGAAGAGAGGCCAATCATTGGCTAGTACCACGGGGGCCGCCAACCGCCCCGCACACAACGCACCAGTGCTGGTCATTGGCCTCGGCCGGTTCGGATCCGCCACCGCTGAGCAGCTGGTCAAGCAAGGCCGTGAGGTCCTGGCCATCGAACGGGACCGCACCTTGGTCCAAAAGTGGGCGCCCGTCCTCACCCACGTGGTGGAGGCCGACGCCACCAACATCGATGCCCTGCGCCAGCTCGGAGCCCAGGAGTTCAGCTCGGCCGTGGTCGGCGTGGGCACGTCCATCGAGTCCTCGGTGCTCATCACCGTGAACCTGGTGGACCTCGGTATCCAGCACCTGTGGGTCAAGGCGATCACGCCCTCGCACGGCAAGATCCTCACCCGTATTGGTGCCAACCACGTGATTTATCCGGAGGCCGACGCAGGCGTCCGCGCCGCCCACCTGGTGTCCGGGCGCATGCTGGACTTCATCGAGTTCGACGACGACTACGCGATCGTCAAGATGTACCCGCCCAAGGAAACAGTGGGCTTCACCCTGGAGGAATCCAAAGTCCGCTCCAAGTACGGCGTGACGATTGTCGGCGTGAAAACACCCGGTGAGGACTTCACGTACGCCCGGCCGGAAACCAAAGTGTCCGGCCACGACATGTTGATCGTGTCCGGACACGTGGACCTGCTGGAGCGCTTCGCGGCGCGCCCGTAACCGGGATGGAGTTTTTGTACAGCTAACGCCCTTTAGACGCGCTCTTAGGGGCGTTAGCTGTACAAAAACTCCGAGGTTAGCCGAGCTGCTTGGTGATTTCTGCTGCCCGGGCGGCAGCGGCGCGGGCGCCGTCGGCAATGATCCTGGGGATCCCGCCGTCGTCGAAAGCCATGATGGCCCGCTCGGTGGTTCCCTTGGGGCTGGTGACAGCGACGCGAAGCGCGGTGGGATCTGCTCCCGGTTCGGCCAACATGAAGCCGGCACCGGCCACCGTTTCGCGGGCGAGCATGACGGAGAGCTCCTGGTCCAGGCCAAGCTCGACGCCTGCCGCAGCCATGGCTTCGGCGAGGTAGAACGCGTAGGCGGGCCCGGAACCGCTGATGGCGGACAGCGCGTCAACCTGTTCTTCCGGAATCTGGACCACAGTACCGGCCCCGGCAAACGCCTTCTTGGCCGTTTCGAGCTGCTCAGGCGTGCAATGCGTTCCCGGGGAGACTGAGATGACGCCCCGCCCCAGCCGTGAGGGGGTGTTGGGCATGGTGCGGATCACCGGCTGCCCGTCCGGCAGTGCGGCCTCGAGCTGGGCGATGGAGACTGCCGCAGCCACGCTGACAACAATGATGTCCTTACCCAACGCCGGGCTGATCTCCCGGGCCAGGTCCAAAATGCCTACCGGCTTGACCCCCAGGATGACCATGCTGGAGCCCGTGGTGGCCAGTTTGTTGTTATCCGGCTCCTCCTCGCCGGCGATGGCCATGACCCCGTGGCGCTGGGCGAGTTCATCGGCTCGTTCTGCACGGCGGACGGTTGCGACGATGTCAGACGGGTCGGTCCCGGCGGCAAGCAGGCCGCCCAGGATTGCCTCGTTCATGGATCCACAGCCAAGGAATGCGATTCGGTTGCTCATGGCTCCATCATTGCAGTTGGCCTCGGACGGGGTCTAACGAAATCCAGATTCCCAGCTTGCTCCCAAGGTTATTGCAGGCAGCACTCATTGTTGGTCCGTAACTTAGTAGTTACCTCATTGAGGGTGCGAGTGATGAGGCGGGCATGGGGATGTCCGCCACAAGCACCGGTGGCCGGGCGGGTTTTCCCCCATTTCCCGATTCGACCGCCGGTGCTTTCGCTTTTAAGCGACCAACCCCGCAGTTGTTCGCCTGACACACCGTTGAAGGGCGCGTCAGGCGAACAAGTGCCAGGACAGGGCTCGACGCCGTTACTTCTCTACGCTGCGCAGCGACGGTGCGCTGAGGTGCTGCCGCGCGAAGCGCAGGGTTTCTGCCAACATTTCCTCGCGCTCCCCGGCAACCTTGGCCTTCCGGGTGGAAATTTCTGCCACCACTACGCCGTCAAACCCAGTGGACGCCAGGTGCTGCAGTGCGTCCGCGCACTGCTGCGTTCCGGTGCCGGGCACCAGGTGCTCGTCCTTTCCAGAGCCTGAACCGTCCGTGAGGTGGACGTGCCGAAGCTTGCTGCCCAGCGCCTTGATGGCTTCCAAACTGTTGGCCCCGGCAGTGGCAGCGTGCGAGAAGTCCCACGTGACGTCGTCGTAATCCTGTCCCAGGGGATCCCAGTGCGGCAGGTACGCCACCGCTTCCCGGCCACGGACACGCCAAGGGTACATGTTTTCCACGGCAATATGCACCTGGTACATGGCTGCGATCTCGCGGACGCCTTCCACGAAGTTCTCGGCGTAGTTGGACTGCCAGCGGAACGGCGGGTGGACCACCACGGTGTCGCACCCCACGTCGGCGGCCATCTGGCACGACTTCTCGATCTTGTTCCACGCGGTGCCCCACACCTGTTGCGTCAGCAGCAAAGTGGGCGCGTGAATGGAGACAATCTCCTGGTGGTACCGGTGGCTCAGTTGGATCAGGGCGTCAGGATTCTGGCTCACGGCATTGTTGGTGACCATCACCTCCACGCCCTCGTATCCCAGGTCTTGCGCCACAGCGAAGGCGTCGTGGACGCTCAGCGGGTACACGGACGCGCTGGACAGCGCCACGGGAATCTGGCGGTCATTCACTTCAGGTTCGACGTCGTTGCTCATCTCAGGAGGCCAGCCCGCCTGCCACAGGGGCTGGGATGGGGGTGGGGGACGGTGTGTTGACAGGGACCGGGAATTCTTTAAACCCGGGGTGGGGTTCGTCTTCATCCTCGGAAACCTTGGCGGCTTCCTTGGCTGCCTTTTTCTTGGACTTGTCCTTCTTGCGCTTGCCCACATGCGGCGCGGGATCCAGGGCATCTTCGAACACCAGCTGGTCAAGCCGGCGCAGGATCAGGCCCTCCCGCAGTGCCCACGGGCAGATTTCCATGGTGGGGAATTCGAAGAGCTCCAGCGCAGCCTCGGCCACCAGGGCGCCTGCCAGCAGTTGCCGTGCCCGTGCATCCGAGACGCCCGGCAGGTACAGGCGGTCCTCCACCGTCATGGCTGAAATTCGCTGGGCCCACAGGCCAAGGTCCGCAGCGTGGAGCTCGCGCTTCACATAGGGTCCAGCAGCACTCGGGGCTGCGCCGGCGATGCGAGCCAGCGACCGGAAGGTCTTGGAGGTACCGGCCACCAGGTTCGCACGGCCCAGCTCGTGGAAGTTGCGGACCACCGGCTTCAGCGTGGAACGGATGTAGCGCCGCAGTTCCTTGACGCTCTTGGCTGTCGGAGGATCATCGTGGAGCCAATCCCGTGTCAGCCGGCTGGCACCCAGGGGAACCGAGGTGGCGAACTCGGGAAGTTCATCGGTTCCATACGCCATTTCAAAGGAACCGCCACCAATGTCCAGGTCGAGGATGGGACCTGCGCCCCACCCATACCAACGGCGGACGGCGAAGAACGTCATGGATGCTTCTTCGCTGCCCGTCAGTTCCTGAAGGGTGACCGTGGTTTCGTGCTTCACCCGTGCCAGGACTTCCGGACCGTTGGTGGCCTCGCGGATGGCCGAGGTACAAAACGCCAGGAGGTCCTCCGCTTTGTGGCTGGCGGCAAACTCCCAGGCTTCCAGCACGAACTCGATGAGCTCGTGCTGGCCGGCGTCGTTGATGTTGCCATCACCGTCGAGGTACTGCACCAGGGACAGGGGACGCTTGTGGGAGGCGAAAGCCACCGGACGCGCGCCCGGGTGAGCATCCACAAGAAGCAGATGGACGGTGTTGGAACCGATGTCTAGAACGCCAAGACGCATTCTGCCATTATTCACCGATTCCAAGGCCGTGAAGCAACTTGGCGGCGACGTTTCGCCGTCGGATTGGTGTCCGGCGGTTTGGGCACCCGCTATTCCGTGGGCTCCCCTGCTTCATCTGCACGCTT
>NZ_JABMCX010000161.1 GCF_013179505.1 Paenarthrobacter sp. CM16
CGCAGCGCGGCCTCCTCCTCACGATCGGATACTGACGTGGACATCACCGAAAGCTCCAACCTCACCGTTACCACCATCTCCCTGACCATGGCGGATCCCGGCCCGCTGAACCCGTTGCCGGTGGTGGCAGCCGAGCTGGACCAGCCCTACACCGTGGGAGAGGGCGTGCCGGAAGAACTTCAGGCCTCGGCCCGTTACGGAGTGGTACCCAACATCTACCCGTATCTCATGCAGGACGGTTATACCCGGGAGGCGGCACCCAAAGAGCTGCCCGCCGTCGTGCTGGAGAACAACAAACTCAAGGTGACCGTCATCCCGTCCCTGGGCGGCCGCATCTGGGAGTTGTTCGATAAAGCCACCGGAAAGCAGCTCCTGCACACCCACGATGCCCCGCAGCTGGCCAACATTGCGCTGCGGAAGGCCTGGTTTGCCGGCGGGCTGGAATGGAACATCGGCACCCGCGGCCACTCGCCCACCAGTTGCGATCCCTTGCACACGGCGATCGTGCATACTTCGGATGGCAAGCACATCCTGCGCGTGTGGGAGTACGAACGGTTGCGGGAAGTAGTGTTCCAAGTGGACATGTGGTTGCCGGAGGACTCGGCTGTCCTGTTCGCTGCGGTCCGGCTCCGGAACCCGAATGACCACGACGTCCCCATGTACTGGTGGAGCAACGCCGCCATTCCGGAAACGGACCGCACACGGGTCATAGCTCCGGCGGACGAGGCCTTCGGCAGCGACTACGCCACCGATATCACCCGCGTCAGGCCCAACGACCACGAGGGGTATGACGGCACGTGGCTGGTCAACAGCCCGCACGCGGCTGACTTCTTCTTCGACATCGACCCTTCCGAGCGGCGCTGGGTTGTGGCAGCGGACGACGACGGCGACGGGCTGGCGATGCTCTCAACGGGCCTCCTGCGGGGAAAGAAGCTCTTCGTGTGGGGCCAGGGACAGGGCGGAAAACGGTGGCAGGAGTGGCTGAGCCCTGGAGCCGGTCCGTATGCCGAGATCCAGGCCGGTTTGGCACAGACGCAGTTTGAACACCTGGTGATGCCGGCCGGCGCCCAGTGGGCCTGGGTGGAAGCGTACGGCAACGGGGGCCTTGATCCGGAGACCTCGCACGGTGCCGACTGGCATGCTGCCGTGGCACACGCCAGCGACCACTTGGAACAACTGCTGCCCCACGAGGAACTTGAGGCCATGCTTCCGGCAGCCATCAGCAATGCCGACGTTCCGCCGTCGGAAATATTGCTGCACGGAAGCGGCTGGGGAGTGGTGGAGCGCGCCAGGCGATTGAAGTCAGGCAAAGCCTGGGTAGATGAAAACGGGACGCCGTTTGCGGACGAAAGCGTCACCGCCGAACAGGAACCGTGGCTGCGGCTGCTGCAGGGAGAAGGGTTCGACGACGCGTCCAGCTTCGTCGCCGGGGCGGACTGGGAGGAGCTCCTGGCGGGTCAGGAGAACCCTGAATCAAGATTCCATCTGGCCACCATGAAGCATGCGAGGCAGGACCTGGAGGGGGCAAAAGCCCTTTATGGAGAGGTGCTGGCGGCCGGCGATGTGAGGCCCAGGACCAAGGCGCTCACACACCGGGGATTGGCATTGGCACTGCTCGCTGAGGGACAAGAACCGCAAGGACTCGCCGAACTTCGACAGGGCGTGGCGGCAGACTCCTCCCTCACAGCCCTGCTCACTGAGGCTGTCACCCTCAGCATCCGTCACGGCAATCCGTCCATGGCGCTGGAACTGATCGCATCGGCACCCCAAGAGGCCCCCGAAGTCACCTCCGAAGTAGCCTCCGGCGTCGGGCGGTTGGCGTTCCTCAAGGCGCTGGCGCTCGCGCGCACCGGGAACCCCGGCGAAGCGGCGGCAATCCTGCGCAAGGGCGTCGAGATTCCGGACCTGCGTGAAGGTGAAGACGCAATCGCCGAGTTGTGGCAAGAGGTTTGCCCCAACGAGCCTGTTCCCTTCAGCTACCAATTCGGAATGCACTAGGGATCTTTTCCGGCGGCACCGGGGTGGCGTCCCGCACCTTCGGGACAATGTCTGAAAGCGTGTTCTGCAACGTACAGCGTCGATGAACGGAGCCAGGATTGATTCCCGAAATACCAGGATTGCCGCCCATGGAGTGGACCTCATCCGCCGGACACGCCGGCTATGACGAAGCGGAGGGGGCGTTGACGCTCACGGCCGCTCCCGGCGTCGATTGGACCAACGATTCCCTGGGCGGGGAGCCCCGGCACGGCGCCACCGCGTTGGGCTTCAGGGCCCCGGCGGCCTTCTCCCTCTCGGCCCGGGTGCTGGTGGCCTCGCCCAGGACAACGTTCGACGCCGGTGTGTTGACGTTGTGGGCGGACAGCGAGCACTGGGCCAAGCTCTGCTTCGAGTATTCCCCGCAAGGAGAGGCCATGGTGGTCAGCGTGGTGACCAATGGGTACTCCGACGATTCGAACGGCCCGGTGGTCACGGCGCCATGGATCTATTTGCGGGGCAGCAGGGTTGGTCCGGCGTGGGCATTCCACTCCTCCTCCGATGGCAGGGAATGGTCCTTTGTCCGCCTGTTCCGGCTGGATTCGGAGAAACCCGTGCACGTCGGTTTCATGTCCCAGGCACCGATGGGCCCGGGCTGTGAGGCCCGTTTTGACGCCATCGAATTGACGGAAGAACCTCCGGCAGACTTGCGCGACGGAAGTTAGCCCCGGTCAGGCCGGTGGCACCGCTGCCTGTGGATATCCAGATGCCCGGATAAGCCAAACAAGGTAAGTTGGCATGGTGATTTCCTCCGTAAAACCTGCCACTGACCGTGCCCCCGGAGTCTCCAAAGAGATCGAGGACGCGGCCTGGTATGTGCTCGGTCCGGCGCTGCACGGGAGACCTTCGGCGCTGGACGGCCGGACCCTCACGTGGACCGCCGATGCCGCCGGTGAGCTGTTGGAACGGCTGGAGCGCGGGGTGGAGGACTCCAAGGCTCCCATGATGACCAACCTGCGGCAGAACCTGGAAGGCGCGTCCCGTGAGGCCAAACTGCTGGCCGTGGAATTGCTGTTCCTGCAGTCGCTGCCGCTGGCACACGAGGTCAAGTCCCTGAGGGTGAAGCGTGCCCGTGTTGCCGAGGCCGCCTCCTGGGTTGAACCGGCCATTGAGCTGCCCCGGGAACTCTATGAGGGCATGACGGACCATGGAGTGATCCGGGACCGCACTGCGGAATTCAACTGGACCATCTGGGACCACTTGAAGTGGCTGTGCCGCTTCGTTGCCCACGTGGACAGTCAAAGTACGGCCACCATCAATGAAGCGCTCGCGGACCCCTTGAAGTTCCATGAGCTTGCTGCAGCAACGCCGGAGGATCAGCCTGCCCTGCGTCGCAGCATCGAGTATTTGGTGTGGCCCGGTTACTTCGAGCCCGTGGTGGCTGATGTTGAGCGCCGGGAAATCCGGGATGCCTTCGCTTCGCTTGTGGGCGGTGCCAAAGGTGATACCGACGAGGACATCACTGCGGACATCCACCGCATCCGGCTGCACTTGGACGAGCAAGCCGGGCAGCGCATCGACTGGTATGCCCGTCAGCTGGTCAGCCAGTGGCGGAAGGTGGGTGACCCTGGCCGCAGGTCCTGGCTCCTGCGCACCCATCACGACAATGCGGATCTCCTGGCTGCCTGGGTCGCCGAGGAAAAAGCCACCTTGGACGTGGAGCATCTGCGTGCCCTCACCGCCGGTGTCACAGCTGGTGTGGTCCAGCACGCCGTGGACGAGGATTACAAGCATCTTGGCTACGTGGAGCGCGAGGACACCAAGACGGCCGTTTTTGCTTTCCTGACCGTCATGAAGCCGGGCGATCTGACCTTGTACCAGCATGCCGGCCGGGTACGGGTCGGGGTGGTCCTTGGCGAGCCAGAACACCATGAAGACAACAGGCGCATCCGCCGCAAGGTGCGCTGGTTCGATGACAGCTACGCTATTCCCGAGCTTCCCCGTCATGCCCAGCGCCAGCTATCCACGCCCGGCATCATCGTGGACGTCACCAGGGTGATCCAGGCCCTGCAGGAGCTGCTCCCTGTCGAGGCCGAAACGGACGGCGAGGACGAAGCCCCGCCCACCGCCGTCGTCGAGGTTGTCCAGCAAGGCTTCCGGCCCCTGACCGAAGAGTTCGCAGCGTCCCTGCACATGGACCTCGCGCCGTTGGAGGAAATCGCGGAACTGCTCGAAGATAACCGGCAGTTGGTGCTGTACGGTCCGCCGGGAACCGGCAAGACGTACCTGGCCAAGCACCTCGCTGCCGAACTCGCGGGAGACCACACCGATGAGCGGGTGAAGCTGGTCCAGTTCCATCCGTCGTACGCCTACGAGGATTTCTTCGAGGGTTACCGGCCGGACAAAACCGATGACGGCCAAGTGTCCTTCAAGCTCGTCGCCGGCCCGTTGCGGCGCCTGGCGGAGGAAGCTGCCAAGCCGGAAAACGCCCACAAGCCGTACTTCCTGATCATCGATGAAATGAACCGTGCCAACCTGGCCAAGGTCTTTGGTGAGCTGTACTTCCTGCTGGAGTACCGGGACGACCGCATCTATCTGCAGTACAGCCCCAACGAGCCCTTCAGCCTGCCGGACAACCTCTACATCATCGGCACCATGAATACGGCTGACCGCTCCATCGCCATGATGGATGCCGCCATCCGCCGTCGTTTCGCCTTTATTGAGCTGCACCCCAAGGAGGAGCCGATCCGCGGCACCCTGCGCCGGTTCCTTGAGGCCCGCGGTCTGGATACGCTCAATGCGGACCTGTTGGATGCACTGAACGACGCAATTGACGACTGGGACCGGGACCTGATGATCGGGCCGTCCTATTTCATGAAGAATGCTGCCCAAAACCCCACGGGCCTGCGTCGGATCTGGAAGTACGAGCTCATGCCGCTGCTCGAAGAGCACTACCACGGGCAACTGAACCGGGCACAGCTGGAGGAGCGCTTCGGGCTGGACCAGTTGCTGGGACGTCTTGCAGCCCGCTAAGGCCATTCCGCCGCGGCCGGGCCGGGCGCCTGCCTCAGCGGCGAAGGCTCGTTCCGGACCCAGGCATATCGTCATGGATGAGCTCTCCGGCGGCGTGGTGGACAAATTGGACGCCCCCTCGGCAGCGTTCATCAATACCAGCGGCCTGGCCAAGGCCTCGCCCATGGGGATGGGCCTCTACCGGATTGAACCCGTGGGCAAAGTGGGCTCCGTCCGCACCGCCACGGTACAACTGGAAGTGCGTCCCAAGGATCGGCTGGGCCTCAGCCGGTTGCTCTTCCTGCTCAGTTATGCCGGTGAACAAGGGTTCCGTGACAACACCGTGGAGGCCGTGGAGCACCCGGACCTGTGGAGTGCCCTGGCGGAGTCGCTGGCGCAGTTGGCTGACCGGGCACTGAGCCGCGGAGTCCTGCAGGGGTACCTGACGGTGGAAGAGTCGCTCCGGACGGTCAAAGGCCGGATCCGGATCTCGGACCAAATCTCCCGGCGACCAGGAATGATGGTGCCGCTGGAGGTTTCCTACGACGAATTCACGGAGGACATCGCTGAGAACCGCATCCTCCGCGCTGCCCTGGAACGGATGGGGAAGGTCCCCGGTGTCCGGCCCGATGTCCTCAGCCGCTTGCGGCAGCTGAAGGGAAAGCTCGACGCCGTCACCCGGCTTCAGTCCGGAGCGCCCCTCCCGCCGTGGCGGGCCAGCCGGATGAACCTGCGCTACCACGCCGTGCTCAGGCTCTCTGAGGTGATCCTGCGCAATGCTTCCGCTGAAGCCGGCGACGGCAAACAACACACAGCGTCGTTCGTGGTGGACATGGCCCGGGTGTTCGAAGAATTCGTCGGAACTGCCCTGCGTGCGGCCATGGCCACCCATCCGGGGGAGATGCGTCTCCAGTACGGGGCACTGCTCAACGAGGCCGTGCACGACTCCGACCGGCTGACCGTGCGCCCGGATGCCGTCCATTTCCTGGGTGGCCGCCCCGTGGTGGTCTACGACTCCAAGTACAAAGCAGCGTCCGACGCCGGGGCCTCCTTGAGTGCCGACCATTACCAGTTGCTGGCGTACTGTACGGCGCTCCGGGTTCCCACAGCGTGGTTGGTCTATGCCGGCCGCGGGGACGTGAAACTGCGCCGCATCCTCAACACGGACATCGACATCGTGGAGTACCCGCTGGACTTGTCGCTGCCGCCCTCGGAAATTCTTGCCGCCGTGGCTGACCTCGCTGAGCAGTCCTGGGGTGAAGTAGTACGCCAGGCCGTAGCGGGCCGATCGGCGTCGGACTAGCCTGAGAGGTAACCCGTACGCAAAGATCCGCGACAAGGAGGCATCATGGCCGGCAAGAAATCCTGGCGTGACATGAGCAAGGGACAGCGCATCTCGGTGATGGCCAGCGGCGCCCTGAACCTGGCTTTGCTGGTAGCCGCGCAGCGCAGCATCGCCAAGACCCCTGATGCGGGGATCAGGGGCAAGAAGGCGATCTGGCGCGCGGTTTCCTTTATCAACTTCTTCGGCCCGGTCAGCTACTTCCTGTTCGGTCGCCGTCGCGAGGCCGCGGGGCTGAAGAACTAGGCCTGCTCAGGCGGGCATCTTCACCGTGAAGGTGGTGCCGCGCCCTGGTTCGCTGGTCAGCGTGATGGTTCCACCGTGCGCTTCAACAATCGCCTTGCTGATGGGCAACCCCAGCCCGACACCCGGGATGGCGCTCTTGCGGACGCCTCCGGCTCGGAAGAACTTGGTGAAGGCCTCCGCTTGCTCTTCCTCATTCATGCCCATGCCGGTGTCAGTGACCCGGCAGAACACAAAGTCCTCGTCCTCCCAGGCGGCTACTTCCACGTCGCCGCCGTCGGGGGAATATTTGATGGCGTTGGATACCAGGTTGTCCAGCACCTGGGCGATGCGGGAGGAATCGACCCGGGCTTCCAAAGCTTCCGGAATGTCCATGGAAAGTCGGATGCCTGCCTTGGCAGCGCGCGGCTCGGCGGAGGTGACGCTGCCGCGAACCAGCTCGGAGACGTCCACCGTATGGGGCTGGATGACGATGTGGCCTGAGCGCACGGCCAAGAGATCCGAGACGAGGGTGAGCAGGCGTTCGGCGTTGCGCCGGACGATGTCCAACTGCTGGCGGGACCTCGGGTCAAGGGCGTCGGGATCGTCCATGATCAGTTCCACGTAGCCCAGGATGGACGTCAGCGGGGTGCGGAACTCGTGGGAAACGTTGGCAACAAAATCGTCCTTGGCGGCCAGGGCGTTCACCAGCTCGGTGACGTCACTGAAGACCACCACGGAACCGCCGAACTTTCCGTCGTCGTCCACCATGGGACGGGCGCTGGCCGTAAAGGCGCGCTGGTCCGGCCCGGAACCGAGCCATACCAACTGATCGGTGAAGCGTTCGCCCAGGACGGCCCGCCGCACGGGACGGCGGTCCGTGTCCAGCGGCGTGGTCCTGTCGATGTCGAAGATCAGCAGCTGGGACTCGTTGGGGTCCTCGTTATCCGGGGGAGTGGCCAAGGCATGGGTTTGGCGTTGGCGGCGGTTCATGAGGATGTCATGCCCGTCGCCGTCCACTGCCACTACACCCAGCGGCAGCGCCTCCATCACGGTATTGAGGAGCCGCTCCTGCTTGGTGCTGACCTCCAGCGCATCCTTGAGCGCCAGGTCCTTTTCCTCCAATGCCCGTTGCTGGCGGACCATGCTCAGGGTCAGGACGCTGACCGAGATCCCGATGCCGAGCATGAGGATGGGGAACAGCAGGGGTTTGGTGAGGTCCTGCTCGGTCAAGGTGCCACGAACGAACAGGGGAACCCACACGATGCCCAAGGGTCCGAGGAAGGACATGGAAATGGCCAGCTTGGGATATAGGCCCGAGGCGCACAGCCAAATGACGGGCAGCACCACCAGGACACTCAGGCCGGTGATGGACTCCAGGGCGCCCTCGCGTGCGAATCCGATGGAGACCATGTCAAGGATGGGGATGGTGAGGAAGCTGGCAAAGGGAAGCCGGTGCCAGGGCACCATCACGCACAAGGCAAGGAGCAACGCCTGGCTCAGCAGGAAGATCAGGAAGAGCGGATTCTCAAGAGTGGCCGGGAAAAACAGCCAGACCAGGATGGCAGAAATACAAACACACACCGACAACGGCAGTTGGCTGAGGACAACCCGCATTCGCAGGGTATGTTCGTGGAAAGAGCGCTGAAACACCAGGAGTTTCTTCTTTTCGCCAATATCCCAAGTCGAAGGGTGGGTCATGGCACATCCACCACGGATGCAGAAGAAAGTCGGTTCATGAGATCAGCCTAACCATAATGGATATACTTCTGAGGTTATCGAAGGGGCTGAGGGGCAGCGATGAGTGAAGTACGTGTGGGGCTGGTCATTGAAGATGACCAGGATATTCGCGAGTTGGTAAGGGTTGTCCTATCCCAGGCGGGGTTCGATGTGCACACTGCCTCCACCGGTTCCGCAGGTGTGACCTCGGCGCGGGAACTCAATCCTGATGTCATTACCCTGGACCTCGGCCTCCCGGACATTGATGGCTTTGAGGTTGCCCGCCAGATCCGCAAGTCTTCCGATGCCTACATCATCATGCTGACCGCCCGTGCTGAGGAGCTTGATACCCTCATGGGCCTGGAGGCCGGCGGTGACGACTACCTCACCAAGCCGTTCCGGCCCCGCGAATTGCGAGCCCGTGTTGAAGCCATGATGCGAAGGCCCCGCGCGTCCTCGGACTCCAAGGCTGTGGCCGAAGAAGTGGATCCCGAGGTGAGCCACAACGGCCTGGCTGTCTCCGCCGGCTCCCGTACCGCCGTCCTGAACGGTAAGGAGCTGAAGCTCACCCGGACCGAGTTCGACCTCCTGCTTGCCCTGCTTGAAACCGGTCGGATTGTCCGCACCAAGGCGGACCTGGCGCGCCGCCTCCGCAACGAACCCTACGACGTCGGAAGTTACGTCAGCGACGCCGACGAGCGTGCCGTTGAGGTACACATGGGCAATCTGCGCAAGAAACTCGGCGACAGCATCCAGGCACCCCGCTGGCTTGAGACGGTCCGTGGCGTCGGTTACCGGCTCGCGCCGGCTTCGAACAACAACTAGGACAGCTGCACCACCCGGGACACGCGCACGGGCTTCCTGCGGTTAGCAGGGTGCTTGGAGTTCGCGGATCGTCGCTGGAACGAAGTGGTCGATTTCGCTGACCTGGGCAGCTAGCTCGTCCAAGTGATCCCCGTTGGGCAGCAGCCGGATGCTGATTTCCAACTCCCTGGCCAGACGGTTCATGCAGATGGCACCCACCATGTGGCTGGAGGTCTTCAGGCTTAGTACAGCGTCCATGGCGTCTTCGATGTCCAGGTTTTCCAAGGCATGGTGGAGCCGGTCAACCCGCCACGGCAGAAGCTCAACGTAGTTGCGGACGAAGGTGTTGATGATGGCTTGGTCCCCGCCAAGCTCGGCCTGGAGTCCGGTGAGAACGGTGCGATCCACCAGGGAGTCAGTGCACTCGTCATACTCAGACACCAGACTCCTCCCGCCTCCAAACAATAGATTCACGATTCAACAGTAGAACCCCGTGAAGCAGGGAAGCGTCATAAAACGAAAGCTTGATCCAATCTTGAGCGGACTCAGAGGGAGTCTTGATTGCCGGCCCCCAGAGTAGGACAAGCAGAGGCAAGATCACGGATCCGGGGGATTCCGGGGCTTGTATCAGGGAACGGGAAAAAGCATGAACAGCAGCGCGCGTCCATCACCAGGACTGATGGTCATCATCGTCTTTTGCATGACCGTCCTCCTTGGCATCGGCGGGACTGCTGCCTACGCACTGTGGGAGCAGGGCGCCCACCCTGCGGGCAAAGACCGGACCGTCAACTCTGCCCCGACAGTCACCTCCGCGCCCTAGTTCACTGGCCATTGAGTTCACTGGCCGTTGAGGTTGCCCCCAAGAACTGGATGAGCCTCTCTTCGAGCGCTGACCGGTCTTTTAGTTCACACTCCCACACCGTCAATACCTCCCAGCCCTCCACGGCCAGTTGCTCACCTTGCTGGGCGTCGCGTTGGCGGGTGCGGTTGCGCTTGGCCTCCCAGAACTCCGCATTTGCCGCCGGCGCGTGCTGGCCTGCCCGGCAGTCATGGAAGTGCCAGAAACAGCCGTTGACGAAGATGACTTTGCGACGCCCCGCGAACACGAGGTCGGGCCGGCCCGGCAGCTTGGCGGCACCGGCCTGCCCGTGCAGCCGGTAGCGATACCCCTTGGCATGCAGGACCCTGCGCACCAGCAACTCGGGTTTGGTGTTCTTGCCGCGTATTTTGGACATGTTGCGGCTGCGTTGCTCCGGCGTCAGGAGGTCCCGGCTCTGGCCCATAGGTCCAGCCTACCCAGGTGTTTACGATCCCAGCCTGCCGTGCCGGGAGCATTCCGCGGTCCAGCCCAGGGGCGTGACTTGGACCTTCATGCGACGCCGGCACTGCGGGCAAAAGCGGGGCGGCTCCATTGCCAGCCGCTGTTGGCAGCCGTGGTGAGCGTCCGACGTCGGACTGTCACTTCCGGCGACGGCCTCACCGCCGCAGTGCCCGCAGTACGGCGGGGCTGGTGCCGCAGTCACAGCGACTTCTGGAATTCCTTGATGGGCATGTTCAGCTCCACCAGCAGGTTCAGGTCCGCGTTTGCCGGCCGGCCCAGTGTAGTGAGGTAGTTGCCCACGATGACTGCGTTGATGCCACCGAGCAAGCCGTCGCGGGTGCCGAGATCGCCCAAAGTCAGTTCGCGGCCGCCGGCGTACCGGAGAACAGTGCGGGGCATGGCGAGTCGGAAGGCGGCGATGGCACGGAGGGCGTCCTTGCCGTCCATGATTCCTTTGTTTTCCAAGGGGGTGCCGGGGCGCGGATTGAGGAAGTTGAGCGGGACTTCGTGGGGTTCAAGGGCAGCGAGCTGGGCTGCGAGTTCGGCCCGCTGGGCCACTGATTCGCCCATTCCGATCAAGGCCCCGCAGCACAGCTCCATGCCTGCTGCCTTGACCATGGCGCAGGTCTCCAACCGTTCCTCGTAGCTATGGGTGGTGACGACCTCGGGGAAGTAACTGCGGGCAGTTTCCAGGTTGTGGTTGTAGCGGTGGACGCCCCACTCGGCCAGCTGGTCCACTTGGCGCTGCGTCAGCATGCCCAGGGAGCACGCAATGTTGATGTCCACTTCTTCGCGGATGCGGTCGATCGCAAATTTGATCTGGTTCATGAGCTTGATGTCCGGA
>NZ_JABMCX010000162.1 GCF_013179505.1 Paenarthrobacter sp. CM16
CAGCCGGACAGAATCGTGGAAGTTGAATGGGCCCCCACCCAGTCGAGTGTCTTCCTGGTGGAAATCCAGGTGGAGGCATTGGACCGCAAGTCCCTGTTGTCAGATGTGACGCGGATTTTGTCCGAGAATCACGTGAACATCCTCGCTGCCTCTGTCCACACTTCGAGCGACAGGGTGGCGATCTCGAAGTTCGCTTTCGAGATGGGTGATCCCAAGTACCTGCACCACGTACTGAACGCCGTCCGGCGCATCGATGGCGTCTTTGATGTCTACCGCACCACGGGTAACAGGCGCCGCAGCTAAACGGACGAAAGTTCGGAGAGGGTGGCCAGCGCACGACGCTTGTGGGGAACACGGGGTGCTGCCTCCACAGCCAGTGTGAGGAGTCGTAGCCGGATGCCGAGGTCCTCCTTTGCAAGAAGGCGCCTCAGAGCAGGCAAAGCGCGGTCACTTTCGACGTGTAAAGCGATGTCCGCTGCGGTGCGGAGCGGACTGCTGACCAGCATTCCGCCGAGGCTTACGACGTCCATCTGTCCCAGCCGGACTTCATGAAGGCTGCAGGCTGTGCTTCCGCGCAAACTGGAAATGCGGTGCTTTGCATCCACCAGGAGCGACAAATGCTCGGGAGGTTTGGCGCAACCGTAGATCCACGCGGCGGTAAGGCGACCGGCAACGACTTTCGTCCGGATCCGTTCGGGGACTGAAAGGGCGGCTGCACGGGCCCGTAAACGATGGGTGACTGCGGTGCCCGGCGAGGCATAACTCTTCCCGTAGAGCGGTAGCAGGATACCGTCAAAGGCCATGCTCTGGAGTTCGTTCCAGGTAAAGATCCGGTTGGGGGAGTACAGCTCTGGGATAACCGGCTCCGATAACAGCGGGGCGGCGACAACGGGGTCCATCCACTGATCATTCCGTGCACCCGCACAAGCAGTACAGGCTCCGTTCCAGTTATGTGGATAACCGGAACGAAGCCTGCGGTACTGCAATATTCGGAAAAACGCTAGGCGAGATCGCTTGCCGAGCGCTGAATCTGGTCCAACCACGCCTGGCGGGCTTCCAGTGCCTCGCGGGCAGCCTTGATCCGGCGCTGGTCACCGGCCTTCTCGGCCTTCTCCAAATCGTCTTTCAGCCCCGCGATGGCGGCTTCGAGTTGGGAGAGCGCACTGTTGGTGCGGGCCTTGGTTTCAGGGTTGCTCCGGCGCCACTTCTCTTCTTCGGCTTCCTTGACAGCGTCTTCGACCTTGCGGAGCCCGGCTTCGATGCGTCCCATGTCCCCGCGCGGTACCTTGCCGGCATCTTCCCAGCGGTCCCTGATGGACTGCAGGGCCTTCTTGGTTGCGTTGAGATCCTTGATGGGCAGCAGTGCCTGTGCCTCGGCTACGAGCTGTTCCTTGACCACCAGGTTGGCGGTGTACTCCTGGTCGATTTGGTCGTTGGCTGCCTGACGGTTGCTGAAGAAGACATCCTGTGCGGCGCGGAAGCGGCCCCACAAAGCGTCGTCATCCTTGCGGCTTGCGCGCGGAGTGGCCTTCCACTGGTCCATCAGCCTGCGGTATTCACCGGCCGCGAATCCCCAGTCGGTGGATGATGAGAGGGCTTCTGCCTCCGCGATCAACGCTTCCTTGGCAGACTTGGCCGCTGAGTTGTTGCTGTCCAGCTGGGAGAAGTAGGCGCGGCGGTGGCGGTCAAAGACAGTGCGCGCCGAACGGAACCGCTTCCACAGCGCGTCCTCATTGCTTCGACCCAAACGTACGCCGCTCTTCTGCGCCGCTTTCCAGGTTTCAAACAACTCGTTCATGCGTGCGCTGGAGGTCTTCCACTGGATCTGCGCGGGATCCTGCCCGGCAATGGACTCTGCCTCAGCCACGATTGCTTCACGTGCAGCGAGCTCGCCGGCACGTACTGCCTCGTGTGCTGCCTTCTCTGACTTTTCCAGCTCCACGATCTGGGTGGAAAGGGCGTCCAGGCGTGCTTCGGCAGATCGAATGTCGCCCACCATGGTGCGCTCTGCAAGTTGCTCGCGAAGATGGGTGACCGTCTTTTGCATATCCGTGGCCGGAGCCTTGGATTCCACACGGTGCTCCAGGAGGACAACCTGGGCAATGATGTCATCGAACTTCCGGGCGAAGTAGCCAAGTGCTTCATCGGAGCTGACACCCGGATACTGGCCGACCGGGATTTCCTCGCCGTCCAGGGTCAGGAACACGTGGCCATCACCTTCAGCGCGGCCCCATTTGGCTGCCTCGGCAAGCGACGCGGCGGATACCGCAGGAGCGGCAGGAACGACGGCGGCAGGTGCCTTGGGGCGGGCCGCGAAGGCTGCAGGTGTGGGAGCGGCGGAGGGGGCCGGGCGGGGTGCTGCCGGCTCGGTTGCTACGGCTTCGGGCTCTGCCGTGGCCGCGGGGACTGCAACTTCCGCTGGGTCTGCAACTTCCGCGGGCGCCTCTTCGTCGGCGACCGCTGGCTCCTCGACCGCTGGCTCCTGTGCAGCTGATTGCTCCACGGAGCCTGCCTCCTCACCAGGGGTTGGTTCCTGCGCAGCTGACTGCTCCACGGAGGATTCCGCAGTTTCGGGGATGTTTGCCTCGACTGCTTCTTCTTCGTTGGCCACTACTGCTGTTTCGTCGGATTTCTGACTGTCTGTCACCGCTAAAAGTCTTTCGCTTGGAGGGACTGCTAAGGTAATGCACCCCGGGCCGGGGCCCGGGGCTGGTTACTTCAGAGAAAACGAGTCTATCGTGACAGGTGCCACAGGGGCGCCGTCGCTTGTGCTTTCGCCGCTTTTCAGGCCTGCGGCTGCGATGTTCGTGACAACATCCAACCCGCTGGTGACCTTGCCCACGATGGAGTATCCGCCTGCCGTGTCGGCCGGGATGGTGGTGTCCTTATAGACAATGAAGAACTGGCGTCCGTTGCCGTAGGCGTCGTTGCCGGTACGGGCCACGGCGATGGTTCCGGCCGGGTACTTGTTGTCTGCCGGAGTGTTTTCGAGGGGGCCCCATTTGTAATTGGCGTCGTCTGCGCCATCTTCGGAGGCTGCCCCGCACTGCAGGACCCCAAATGTTTCGGAGGTCGTCAGGCGGTGGCAGAATTTCCCGTTGTAGTAATTGGCATCGCTCAAGGACTTGAAGACCGCTGCGGCTTGGGGGGCCGCTGTCCCGTTGAGCTCAATACCGACTACGCCGCTGTTCAGGGCCAACTCGCCGGTGAAGGTCTTGCCCGCAGCGGTATCCGGACTGGGAACGTCGGGACTGTTCGATGCCGGCGCAGACGGGGATGCAGACGGAGAGCTAAGTCCCGCTTCGGCAGCAGCAAACTCTGCCTCGGTGGGGTTGGAGCTGAAGACCGTCAGTTGAAGCACGACGGCGAGGATCACAGCCGCTGTACCCGCACCGATGGCGATGGTGTTGTCGCGTTTGCGCCGCTTGCCCTGTTCCTGCCGCAGGGCACGCTTGGCTTCCATCTGCCTGATGCGCCGTTTCGCTTCGCGGTCATCCCGCGACCTTGTTGCCAAGAGTCCTCCTGATTGTGTCCACTTTCCGAGGCCGCCGACAGGAACCCGGGCTTGCTGCATTAGATGTGCACGCGCGGAAAGCATAAACTGGCTGCCGCACATAGTTTATGCATGACCGGCTGGACGCCCGCCCTGTAAACGCCGAACGGGCGTTTTAAAGCTGCGGGTCCCGTGCCAGCGTCAGCTTTCTTCGAGGAGACTTTTCCACCATGGCACGTACCGCCTCCCTGTCCGGATTCCCCGAGTGGCTTCCCCAGGAGCGGTTGGTGGAGCTCCATGTCCTGGACACGCTCCGCAAGACGTTCGAGTTGCACGGATTTTCCTCCATCGAGACCCGCGCGGTTGAAACAGTGGGACAGCTGCTCCGCAAAGGCGAGATCGACAAAGAGGTCTACGGGCTGAGCCGGCTGCAGGATGACGAGGGCGAGGCTGCGAAGTCAGATAAAGCGGACCCCAATGCTCTGGCACTGCATTTCGACCTTACTGTTCCGTTCGCCCGCTACGTGGTGGAGAACGCCGGATACCTGGCATTCCCCTTCCGCCGCTACCAGATTCAGAAGGTGTGGCGTGGAGAGCGGCCGCAGGAGGGCCGGGCCCGCGAATTCACCCAGGCGGACATTGATGTGGTGGGCGATGGTGAACTGCCGTTCCGTTATGACGTCGAGATTGCCCTGGTGATCGCCGAGGCACTGAGTGCTCTGCCCATCCCGGATTTCCGGCTCCGCATCAATAACCGGAAGCTGGCTGAAGGTTTCTACCGAGGCATCGGCCTGACGGACACAGCAGGAGTCCTGCGCAGCATCGATAAGTTGGAAAAGATCGGCGCCGCCAAGGTGGCCGGACTGTTGAAGAGCGAGCTCGGTGCCACGGATGAGCAAGCGGGGCTGGCCCTCCAACTGGCAAGCATCCGCACGGAAGATACGTCGTTTGTCCAGCAGGTACGGGCATTGGGAGTCACCGATGACCTCCTTGAGGAAGGCCTGAACGAGCTGGAGCAGGTCATTCAGGCTGCAGTGCAACGTGCGCCCGGCAAGGTGGTTGCCGATTTGAGCATCGCCCGTGGCTTGGATTACTACACCGGTACGGTGGTCGAAACCGTGTTGGTTGGCCACGAGCAGCTGGGTTCCATTTGCTCGGGTGGCAGGTACGACGCCCTTGCCAGCAAAGGGAACCGCAAGTTCCCCGGCGTCGGCCTGTCCATCGGCGTCACGCGGCTTGTTTCGCGAATCCTCAGCCAGGAATTGGCGATGGCCTCGCGTTCCGTGCCCACGGCCGTTTTGGTTGCCTTGAATACTGATGACAGCTGGTCTGCGGCGCAGGATATCGCCGCGCAACTGCGGGCCAGGGGCATTGCCACCGAAGTTGCCGCCAAGGCCGAGAAATTCGGGAAGCAGATCAAGTTCGCCGACCGGCGGGGGATCCCGTTCGTGTGGTTTACCGACGACGACGGCAAACACCAGGTCAAGGACATTCGCACCGGTGAGCAGGTGGACGCCGATCCCGCAGTATGGATGCCGTCCGAAGAGGATTTGTCCGTGCGCGTCACCACTGCCTGACGCAGACAGAGCTTGTTCCGCCGTTTGGCGGGAGCCGCGGCCGGGGCGGGTAAACTCGGACGGGACCGTCATTGCTGCGGTCCCTATAAATTTCATGCTGAAAGGAATGCTGTGCTGCGCACACATGACCTCGGATCACTTCGCTCCGAGCACATTGGACAAACCGTTACCCTGGCCGGCTGGGTGGGCCGCCGCCGTGATCACGGTGGCGTTGCATTCGTTGACCTGCGTGACGCGTCCGGTGTCGCCCAGGTGGTTGTCCGTGAGGAAGAGGTCTTCCATGGCCTGCGGAACGAGTACGTCCTGCAGGTGACGGGCACAGTCAACAAGCGTCCGGAAGGCAACGAAAATCCGGCTTTGGCCACCGGTGATATCGAGGTCATCGCTGACAAGGTGGTTATCCTCAACACCTCCGAGCCGCTTCCGTTCCAGATCGACGAGCACGTTGAAGTTGGTGAGGAAGCCCGCCTCAAGCACCGCTACCTGGACCTTCGCCGCCCCGGTCCCGCCCGCAACATGCGCCTTCGTTCGGAGGCCAACCGCGTGGCCCGTGAGCTGCTGCACCAGCGTGGCTACGTAGAGATCGAAACGCCCACGTTGACGCGTTCGACGCCGGAAGGCGCCCGCGACTTCGTTGTTCCGGCACGCCTCGCCCCGGGTTCCTGGTACGCCCTGCCGCAGTCGCCGCAGCTTTTCAAGCAACTGCTCCAGGTGGGCGGCTTTGAGAAGTACTACCAGATTGCCCGTTGCTACCGCGACGAAGACTTCCGCGCAGACCGCCAGCCGGAGTTTACCCAGCTGGACATCGAAGCGAGTTTCGTGGACCAGGACGACGTCATTGAGCTTGGCGAGGCAATCGTCAAGGCACTCTGGCAATTGATCGACGTCGAAATCCCCACGCCGATCCGCCGTATGACGTACCTCGACGCCATGGCCAGGTACGGCTCGGACAAGCCGGACCTCCGATTCGGCGTGGAGCTGACCGAACTTACGGAGTTCTTCAAGGACACCAACTTCGGTGTCTTCAAAGCGCCGTATGTCGGCGCAGTGGTAATGCCGGGCGGCGCTTCCCAGCCGCGCCGTACTTTGGACGGCTGGCAGGAATTTGCCAAGCAGCGCGGCCACAAGGGCCTGGCATATGTCCTCTTCAAGGAAGATGGCGAACTGGCCGGCCCCGTGGCCAAGAACCTTACGGAGACCGAGCGCGAAGGCCTCGCCGAGGCAGTGGGTGCCAAGCCCGGCGACTGCATCTTCTTCGCTGCCGGAGAGAAGTCCGCAGCCCGCGCCCTGCTCGGGGCTGCCCGCGTTGAAATCGGTCACCGCACCGGCCTGATCGACCCCAAAGACTGGGCATTCGTCTGGATCGTGGACGCCCCCATGTTCGAGCCCGCCGCCGCGGCCGTCGCTTCCGGCGACGTAGCTGTTGGCGGAGGCCAGTGGACGGCCGTGCACCACGCCTTCACCTCGCCCAAGCCTGAGTTCCTGGACACGTTCGACAAAGACCCGGAGTCGGCTCTGTCTTACGCCTACGACATCGTGTGCAACGGCAACGAAATCGGTGGCGGTTCCATTCGTATCCATGAGCGCGAAGTGCAGGAACGCGTATTCCAGCTCATGGGCCTGGACAAGGAAGACGCCGAAACCAAATTCGGCTTCCTGCTGGAGGGCTTCAAGTACGGCGCACCTCCCCACGGCGGAATGGCCTTGGGTTGGGACCGTGTGGTGGCTTTGCTCGCCGGCGTCGAGTCGATTCGCGATGTCATTGCCTTCCCGAAGTCGGGCAACGGTTACGATCCCCTGACGGCAGCTCCTGCACCGATTACTCCGCAGCAGCGCAAGGAAGCAGGCGTCGATTTCAAGCCTGAATCCAAGCCCGCAGCCAAACCGGACACCGCGTCCGAATAAACGGTTGCCAAAGGCTCTCCACTCCGGTGGAGGGCCTTTGGTTTTTTCGCCAGCGAGTTCTGTCAACGAAAGGTTGTGCTGGATCGTGGAGCAGGCATTCCTGGAGATGCTTATGGATAAGGCCTGGCCGGCCCTTGAGCGTGAAGACCTCGTGTGCGGAAACACGGCAAAATGGGTGCTCCGCGCTTCAAACGGGGTGACGCAGCGGGCCAATTCCGTGTGGCCGGCCGCCCCGGCAGATAGCGAAGGCAGTAGCGTTGCCGCCGTTGGGCTTGAGGCTGCCGCCGGCATCGAGGGCTCGGTCCGTGCTGCTTCCCAGTGGTACAGGCGCCGCCGGCTTCCCTTGATTTTCCAGGTCTTTGACGATCCCCGCAATGCTGCCCTCAATGGTGTCCTGGACCGGCAGCGCTTTACCAGGCAGTCCGAGACCAGGATCATGGTCCGCGGCGTGGAGGACGTGCCGCTGGGAGCATCAACAGTGGAAATCCTCGATCTTCCCTCCGCCGAATGGCTTCGCTTGTGGTGGTCGGTCGATGGCCGCGGCGGTGACGCCGAACTGTCGGTCGCCCACAAGATACTCACCGCTTGTCCGGCTCTTTACGCCATGGTGAGGAACGACGACGACGTTCCCGCCGCCGTCGGACGCCTCGCCTTGGTGGATGGTTGGGGCGGTATCTACAGCATGGCGACGTCAGCGCCGCACCGCAGGCGCGGATATGGGACCGAGGTGCTGGCGGCCTTGTTAAGTGCCGGCGCCGAGCGGAACCTGAAGGGGTTCTGGCTATTGGTCACTGCCGCGAACCATGGGGCGCAGTCGTTGTATTCACAGGCCGGATTCACTGATTCCGGCAGCTATCTTTACCGGCAGGCTCCCCTGAAACGGGCTCCCGGCGGCTGTTAGCCCATGGGGTCCGTCACGGTGATCCGAACCGAGCAGGCGTCTGTTGCCGCTTTCTGCAAGGCCGCCGCTTTGATGTCCTGGATGTCCAGGAAAGGCAACCGAGTTCGGCCCGTGAACCCTTCAAGGGCAGGTTGTGCGAGGACCTGATCCACCAGCGCCCTGTCGCCGCCGGGAACGATGTATTCCACTACATGTGCCGCGAAGATCCTGGCCGCATGCTCCGCCGTTGACCTGGCGTCAATAAAACGGTTGCCGCTCTTCGAGGCAAGGACGGTGGTGCCGGTGGCCGCAGCCACAGCGTATCCGCCACGGCGGACCAGCACCATGCCCAGCCCGCGTTCCTGGGCTGCCAACGAGGCAAGGCGTTGAAGCTCGTTCTGTCCCCTGCCGGGGCGACCGTCCGCGGGCCAAGGAGCCCTCAACAGCGCAGTTACGCCGTCTGCGGCGCGAAGAAGCAAGCCGGCGTCGTCGAAGTCTTCCACCACGTGGCCGTGGCCGGCAGCAAACCGGTCAGCCCAGCCGGGGAGCCTGGCGGCGGACACCAAGGCTGTCCGTTTGGCCTGCCGGCGCGGGGCTGATGCTTGGCGGTCCATGGCCGATGTCTCCTTTGCTGGAACTATGAGTAGCCTATCCATGTGGAAGATCTCTTTGGTGCCGGTGCTGATAACGACGACGAGTCGGAGGATCTGCCCGCCACGCCGCATTCACCCGGAGGGCCGTCCGATGCGCATTGGATGGCGTCGCAGCGCAGTCCACTGGCAGTGCGGATGCGCCCCCGTACCCTGGACGACGTCGTGGGACAGCAGCATCTGCTGGGCCAGGGTTCGCCACTGCGGCAATTGGCAGCAGGTGCCGAGGCTGCCGGGCCCGCGGGACCCAGCTCAGTGATCCTTTGGGGCCCGCCCGGAACCGGCAAGACTACGCTCGCGCATGTCATCGCCCGTGGGCCAGGACGTAAGTTCGTTGAACTTTCTGCCATCACCGCCGGAGTCAAGGACGTGCGGCGTGTCATGGACGAGGCCTTGACCGCACGTGATCTCTACAAGAAAACCACCGTCCTTTTCCTGGACGAAATCCATCGCTTCAACAAGGCCCAGCAGGACGCACTGCTGCCTGGTGTCGAAAACCGGTGGGTGGTGCTGGTGGCCGCCACCACGGAAAATCCCTCCTTTTCCGTGGTGTCTCCGCTCCTGTCCCGCTCGCTGCTGCTGACGTTGAAACCGCTCACCGATGACGACATTTCCGGTTTGCTGCAGCGGGCAGTGGCTGACGGCCGGGGCCTTGCCGGCCGTGTGGAACTCAGTCCCGAGGCGTTGGACCACCTCGTTCGCCTCTCCGGGGGTGATGCCCGGAGGGCGCTGACTGCACTGGAAGCCGCCGCCGGGGTCGCTTTCGGCGACAACACCGCCGTCGCCGACGACGAACCCGGACTTCCAGGCGACGGCGCCCCGGACGCTCCAGTACTGGTGGAATTGCGCCATACGGAGCGTGCCCTGGACGCAGCCGCGGTGCGCTATGACCGCGCCGGCGACCAGCACTATGACGTCGCCAGTGCCTTCATCAAGTCCATCAGGGGGTCGGACGTCGATGCTGCCTTGCACTACCTGGCACGCATGCTCGAAGCGGGGGAGGACCCGAGGTTCGTAGCGCGGCGGATCGTGATCTCAGCGGCCGAGGACGTCGGAATGGCCGATCCCACAGCCTTGCAAACGGCAGTGGCCGCGGCGCAGGCAGTGCAATTGATCGGTATGCCGGAGGGCAGGATCGTTCTGGCAGAAGCTGTAGTGCACTTGGCCACTGCGCCCAAGTCCAATGCTGCCTACATGGGCTTGAACAAGGCGGTGGCTGATGTCCGCGCCGGATTCGGCGGCGGTATTCCCATGCACTTGCGTGATGCGCACTATCCGGGCGCTAAGCAACTGGGTCATGGGAAGAGCTACAAGTACGCGCACGACGAACCACACGGCGTGGCAACCCAGCAGTATCCGCCGGATGATTTGGTGGGTAGGGATTACTATCAGCCCACCAATAACGGTGCCGAACGGGATATTGCCGCGAGGTTGGAACGGCTCCGCAAGATCGTGCGCGGCGAGTAGGGCGGCGAACCCTTGCGGTGGAGGAGCCGCAGGGCGTCGACTCCCTAGTGCGTGGTAGTATGGATCCTTGTCTGGCATGGCCCGACGCACAATCCCTCTGAAGATTCCTTGATGAGTGCTGTGCGCCCGGGCTAGTAGCAAGAGGCAGCGGTTGGCCGATGCTCTCCCTGATGGAGGCCAGTAACACTGACACACCGCAGTAATTGGAAGGACACAAGTGGCTAACAACACTCGTGCTCGCCGTACCGCACGCCTTTCGCGTGCACTCGGCATTGCTCTGACCCCCAAGGCCGCCAAGTACATGGAGCGCCGCCCGTACGGCCCCGGTGAGCATGGCCGTGCCCGCAAGAAGCAGGACTCCGACTACGCCGTACGTCTGCGCGAAAAGCAGCGTCTGCGCGCCCAGTACGGCATCCGCGAAGCCCAGATGACCCGTGCCTTCGAAGAAGCACGCCGCACCAAGGGCCTGACCGGTGAAAACCTGGTTGAGCTGCTCGAAATGCGTCTGGACGCCCTCGTGCTCCGTGCAGGCTTCGCCCGCACCATCGCACAGGCCCGCCAGCTGGTTGTGCACCGCCACATCATGGTTGACGGCATCCGCGTGGACCGCCCGTCCTTCCGCGTTGGCGAAGGCCAGCTCATCCACGTTCACAGCCGCTCCGAGGTCATGCCCCCGTTCCAGGTGGCAGCTGCAGGCGCACACGTTCTGAACAACGTACCGCCGTACCTGGACGTCAAGATCGACGCCCTGCAGGCACGCCTGGTTCGTCGTCCCAAGCGCTCCGAGGTCCCCGTGATCTGCGAAGAGCAGCTCGTCGTCGAATTCTACGCTCGCTAAATTCGTACAGCGCATACAAAGAAGCCCGTGGCACCTGCCGCGGGCTTCTTTGTATGTCAGGTAGCGGTCCAAAGTGGGTAAGGTACTGGGGAGGCCTTGTCCAACGCCGTGATGCGGCTGGTGCAGGGCAGTGCAACAACCCTAGGAGAAGAGTTCTATGTCTGGTGGCGACATCGCCGGCCTCATCGCAGCAGGAGTCTTCGCGCTCCTTGTGTTGTTGTTGGCTGTGCCTATCTTGAAGCTTGGTGGCGTTTTTGACGAGGTACGCACCT
>NZ_JABMCX010000163.1 GCF_013179505.1 Paenarthrobacter sp. CM16
CCAGTCAACGTGGTATTCCTTGCCCTCGGCGGGAGCGCCGAAGAAGTCGGTGATCTCCACGGAGTCCGCGGTAATGGTGACGATCTGGTCCTGGCCCAGTTCCACGGCACGGCGGGTGTAGTCGATGAAGCCGGAGACGTCGGAGCCGAGGAAGTTCTCGCCTTCGCCCAGGCCAACCACCAGCGGGGAGTTGCGGCGGGCAGCTACGACGACGTCGGGCTGGTCTGCGTGGACGGCAAGAAGGGTGAAGGCGCCTTCGAGGCGCTGGCAGGCCAGGCGCATCGCTTCGGTGAGGTTTCCGCCGTCGCCATTGAGCTCGGTGCGGAAGATATCGCCCACCAGTGCGGCAGCAACCTCGGTGTCGGTCTCGGACTCGAAGGTAACGCCCTTGGCCAGGAGTTCCTGCTTGAGTTCGGCGAAGTTCTCGATGATGCCGTTGTGAATAAGTGCAAGGCGGCCGCCGTCAGAGAGGTGCGGGTGCGCGTTGCGGTCGGTCGGGCCGCCGTGGGTGGCCCAACGGGTATGGCCGATGCCGGTCAGGGATTCAGGGACTGGATTTGCTTCCAGTTCACTGATCAGGTTGCTCAGTTTGCCGGACTTTTTACGGGACGAGATTGTCCCGTCAGCCACCACTGCGACGCCTGCGGAGTCATAGCCGCGGTACTCAAGACGACGCAGCCCTTCCACGACGACGTCAAGGGCGCTGTGACCAGCTGCCTTGCGAGACGAATTGCCAACATAGCCTACGATTCCACACATGGGTACAAGCCTAACGGCTAGCGCAAACAACTGACGTGGGACATCCCAGCTCCTCCCCTTGCCAGTATGATGTCCGCCCCCCACAATTCACCCTCCCGTCGTCGCGCATTTCCTGTTCCGCCGCGTGGAGGGCAGAATCATGAGCGTGACTTTGCAACGCACCGAAGCTAACGGCGACGGCGCTTCCCCCTTTGTAGAACTGGACCGTCAAACATGGTCCAGGCTTGCAGCGCAGATGGAGCAGCCCCTCAACGAAGAGGACATCTTCCGCCTCCGCGGCCTCGGCGACCCCCTGGACATGAAGGAAGTCAGGGAGGTCTACCTCCCGCTTTCCCGGCTTCTGCACCTGTATGTAGAGGCTTCCCACCAGCTTCACGCGGCCACCACCACCTTCCTGGGCGAACAAACCCAGCGCACGCCGTTTGTGATCGGAGTGGCCGGCTCGGTGGCCGTGGGCAAGTCCACCATTGCCCGTGTACTGCGCGAAATGTTGAGGCGCTGGCCCGGAACTCCCAACGTGGAACTCATCACCACCGATGGCTTCCTCTATCCCCTGGCCGAACTGAAGCGCCGCCACCTCCTGGAACGCAAGGGATTTCCCGAGTCCTACGACAGGCGGGGCCTCCTGCGATTCGTCTCGGAAGTCAAAGGCGGCGCAGAAGAAGTCCGCGCACCGTGGTATTCCCACGTAACGTACGACATCGTGCCAGGCAAGGAAGTGGTGGTGCGGCGTCCCGACGTCCTGATCGTGGAGGGACTCAACGTCCTGGCACCCGCACGCCCCCGCATGGACGGCAAGCAAGGACTGGCAGTCAGTGACTTCTTCGACTTCTCCATCTACGTGGACGCGAAGACCTCCTACATCGAGGAATGGTACGTGGACCGTTTCCGGAAATTGCGCACCACAGCCTTCGCGCAGCCGGAATCCTACTTCCACCGTTACGCCACGTTGTCCGATGATGACGCCGAATCGACCGCACGCGGCATCTGGAAGCGGATCAACGAACCCAACCTTGAAGAGAACGTGCTGCCCACCCGCGGCCGCGCCCAACTGGTTCTGACCAAGGACGCAGACCATTCCATCCGCCGGATGCTGCTGAGGAAGGTCTAGCGTGGGCGGGCCCAGGCAGCTTCCCAGCCGGCGCGCTTTTGCAAGCCTGATCACTGCCGGCGCCGGAATGGCAGCGGTGGCCGCTTGCACGCCGGAGAAGGCCGCCCCCTCCCCTGCTGCGGCCAATGCCGCCAGCGGAGCCGCTACAGCTTCGGCAGTGCCCTCCACCGCCGTCGCCTCCAACCCAGCCACGGGAACCGCAACCGCGGCGCCCAGCGCTGCGTCCCCCACTGCGACAGCATCCAGCTCGGCGCCCTCCAGCGCCGTTGCGCCGCAGCACTCCCTCACCGACCCCACCAGCCCATGGGTGGTCGTCAACAAGCATCGCCCCCTCAGCCCCCAGGACTTCGTCCCGGCCGACTTGGTCCAGCCGAACGTCCGCCTCGCCGTCAGCGGCGAAGCCTCCCTGCTCAACAGCACGACGGCGGCTGCCGCGGAGAAGATGTTCGGCGCTGCGGCCACCGAGGGCATCGTCATGACCTTGGCTTCGGGCTACCGTTCCTACTCCACGCAGGTAGCTACGTACGGCGGCTACGTTGCCGGCACCGGCCAGGCCGCAGCCGATCGCGCCTCAGCCCGGCCAGGGCACTCCGAACACCAGACCGGCTGGTCCTTCGACATTGCCGACGGCGGTGGAGCCTGCAGCTTCCAGCCATGCTTTGCCGAGCAACCGGCCGCGGTCTGGGCCAAGGCGAACGCCCATAGGTTTGGATTCGTGGTCCGCTATCCGTGGATGTTCCACGACACCACCGGCTACTTCTACGAGTCCTGGCACCTGCGTTATATCGGCGTGGAAGCGGCAACCGACATGGCCACCCGCGGCATCCCGACACTGGAAGAGTACTTCGGGCTGGAAGCAGCCCCGGATTACCTGTAGCCCTTAAACGACGCCGGCCCGGCCCCTGCCAGGCAGGGGGCGGGCCGAAACTCGTTCAGGCTTCTTAGACGGCCATCTCGCTGTTGGCGCCGAGGCGTTCCTTGACTACGGCGGCAAGGCTGTTGCAAATGCGCTCAGCCGTTTCCATATCAGCGGCTTCCACCATCACACGGACCAAAGCTTCAGTACCTGACGGGCGGAGCAGGACACGGCCGGTCTCGCCCAGTTCCAGTTCCGCTGCAGCCACAGCGGCCGCCACGCCTTCGTCTGTTCCAGCACGGGCCTTGTCCACGCCCTTGACGTTGATCATCAGCTGCGGGAGCTTGGTCATCGCGGTGGAGAGTTCCTTGAGGCTGCGGCCTGTGAGGGCAACCTGCGCTGCGAGCTGCAGGCCAGTCAACACACCGTCACCTGTGGTGGCGTAATCGGAGAAGATCACGTGTCCGGACTGTTCCCCGCCAAGGTTGTAGCCGCCGTCGCGCATTTCTTCCAGGACGTAACGGTCGCCGACTCCGGTTTCGCGGATGGTGATACCGGCGTTCTTGAGGGCGATCTTGAGGCCGAGGTTGCTCATGACCGTCGCCACAAGGATGCTGTCCTTGAGCTTTCCGGCGTCGTTGAGGGCCAGTGCCAGGATGGCCATGATCTGGTCGCCATCCACTTCGTTGCCTTCGTGGTCTACGGCGAGGCATCGGTCGGCGTCGCCGTCATGGGCAACACCAAGATCTGCGCCGTGCTTAACAACGGCTTCCTTCAAGGGGCCAAGATGGGTGGAACCCACACCTTCATTGATGTTCAGGCCGTCCGGCTCTGCGCCGATCACTACGACGTCCGCGCCGGCGTCCTTGAACACCTGGGGCGAACAACCGCTCGCTGCACCGTGGGCGCAGTCCAGTACGACCTTGAGTCCGTCCAGTCGCTTGGGAAGCGTGCCCAGCAGGTGCACGATGTAGCGGTCTTCGGCGTCGGAGAAGCGCTGGATGCGTCCGACGTCGGCTCCTACGGGGCGCTGCGGCTCTTTGCCAAGCTGCGCCTCGATGGCGTCTTCGACGTGGTCCGGGAGCTTCTGGCCGCCGCGGGCGAAGAACTTGATGCCGTTGTCCGGCGCGGGGTTGTGGGAGGCCGAGAGCATGACGCCGAAATCGGCGTCGAGGTCTGCCACCAGGTAAGCGGCCGCGGGGGTGGGAAGGACACCGGCGTCATAGACGTCGATTCCGGAGCTTGAAAGCCCCGCTTCCACAGCGGCGGCGAGGAACTCGCCACTCGCCCTGGGGTCCCTGGCGACCACGGCGCGGGGCCGCTTGCCGTCGGTTGTGCGGTCATGGCCGAGTACGACGGCGGCGGCCTGGGCAAGCTGCATAGCCAGCTCGGCGGTGAGCAATCCGTTCGCGAGACCGCGCACGCCATCTGTTCCAAATAATCTAGACATCGGCTCAAGTTTAGACGACTGCGGGACACCGTCAGTTCAGTAGCGTGTCGGAGCGTCACATGAGGGGCCTACAGGGCGCGTGTTAACGGCGAAAGCCCGCCCCGCCATAGTGGCGGAACGGGCTTTCGATACCCCGGTGAAGGGGGCAAGCGGATTAACGCTTGGAGTACTGCTGAGCCTTGCGTGCCTTCTTGAGACCAGCCTTCTTACGCTCGATGACGCGGGCGTCACGGCGCAGGTAACCGGCCTTCTTGAGGGTGGCGCGGTTGTTGTCGACGTCGATCTCGTTCAGCGAGCGGGCAACACCGAGACGCAGTGCACCGGCCTGGCCGGAGATGCCACCGCCGTGGATACGGGCGATGACGTCGTAGGCGCCTTCGAGATCAAGGATCTTGAAGGGCTCGTTGACGTCCTGCTGGTGCAGCTTGTTCGGGAAGTAGTTGTCCAGCGTGCGGCCGTTGATGGTCCACTTGCCGGAACCCGGAACAACGCGAACGCGTGCAACGGCTTCCTTGCGACGGCCAACAGCTGCACCGGCAACGGTCAGTGCCGGGCGCTCCTTCTTGGGCGCATCTTCAGCAGATGTGCTTTCAGAGGTGTAGCTGGTGAGGGTTTCCTCAGCCTCGACGGCTTCGGCGGTCAGTTCTTCGTTCTGAGCCACGGTTCTCCTTGTAATAAAAAGTTTAGTTGGTGGCCAGGACTACTGGGCGACCTGGGTGATTTCGAAAGTCTTCGGCTGCTGTGCAGCGTGGGGGTGCTCAGCGCCACGGTAGACCTTGAGCTTGCCCAACTGCTGTGCAGCGAGAGAGTTCTTGGGGAGCATGCCCTTGATGGCCTTCTCAACAGCGCGAACCGGGTTGGATTCCAACAGCTCGGCGTAGTTGACGGAGGTCAGGCCGCCCGGGTAACCGGAGTGGCGGTATGCGCGCTTCTGCTCCAGCTTGGCGCCGGTGAGGGCAACCTTTTCAGCGTTGATGATGATGACGAAGTCGCCCATGTCCATGTGGGACGCAAAGGTCGGCTTGTGCTTTCCGCGCAGCAGTGTTGCGGTCTGGCTGGCAAGACGACCAAGGACAACGTCGGTGGCGTCAATGACGTGCCACTGGCGGTTGATATCGCCGGGCTTCGGGGTGTACGTACGCACGGTTTTGCCTCGTTCTTGTTCTGGCGTTCATGTTTTAGGCGACACGCAGTGAGGCGTGTACCTACTATGTATGCGCTACCGGAGCAGAGGTGAGGGCTCTATGTACCAGTCATCCCGGAATCTCGAAATGCCTTAGGAGTTAGCGATCCTGCAACTGGATCCCCCGGAAGGCATGTGTCATCGAGATAGGACACGCACAACGACTATAAACAATACCTTCAACGGGGCGTCCGGGTCAAAATGGGGTAACCGCCCCCGGGGGCCGCGCACTGATTGAGGGAGAGCACATGACCAACGAGGCCGCCTTTCCCTTCATTATGGCCGTCGCCGGGCTCCTCCTGACCCCGGCCCTTGAGTGGCTCATCTGCCGGCAGCTCCCGCGACTTGGCGGACTCCCCTCCCCCAAGGTCCGGATCACAACGGCGACTGTCACCTCGCTGCTGTTTGGCTTGCTCGCTTTGCGGTTCGGCTTTTCTCCGGAGTTGCCGGCATTCCTGTTATTGGCATTGCTGGGCGTTCAACTTTCGCGCATCGACTTTGCGCTGCATCTACTGCCTAATGCCCTCATAGTGCTCCTCCTTGGGGGCGGGCTGCTGCTCCTCGCCGCCTCCGCGGCCCTTGCCCCTGGATGGCTGGAACTCTTCCGGGCCCTCGCCGGAGGGGCCATTTTGTTCGCAGGCTACTTAATTCTTGGACTTCTTTCGCCTGGAAGCATCGGAATGGGCGATGTAAAGCTCGCCGCACCCCTGGGGCTGTACTTGGGGTACTTGGGTTGGGAGCAAGTACTCTTCGGGGGACTACTGGGATTCGTGGTGGGCGGGGTGCTCACGGTACTGATGTTGCGCCTGCGACGCGCGGAAAAACCCACAGAAACGGCTCACGGCCCGGCCATGATCATCGCCTCCCTCGGCGTTGCCCTGGTCATGAACTGACGCATCTTAGTACGCGCTTACCAACCCCTCCGCAGGTCCCCATAACAATAAGGCGCCTGTCTAAAACAAGTAGTTTTGGCCCCTTTTTCCTCCAAAACTGAGTACTTCATGCCTTCGGTGCATGCAGGCGAGTAGCGCCCCTCCCGGTAAATCGAGTACGGCTACGCATTGTCGCAGCTGCCTCCCAGGGTGAATTCTTATCTCATCGAATTCCGAACCGCTAAAGGCAACATGGGGGTAGTTCGGAAGTCGAAGCAAATTCCGATAATTTGCTGGACCTATAACCCAATTCGCAAATATTTTTTCTGGGAAGGAAATTCCAATGTCTGCACTCATGCTTTCCATCACTTCGTACATCGCCGGCGTCAAGACCCGCTTCACCAAGGAGGAGAAGGGCGCAACGATGGTTGAATACGGCCTCATGGTCTCCTTGATCGCAATTGTCGTGATCGCCGGTCTTCTGATTTTGGGCCCCGCCATCCGCGATCTCTTCATCGGCGTTGCCGGCCGACTCTAGGTTGAGCTTTGACTGCGCTGGCGATCTAGTCGCCGGCGCGGTCAATCCTCCTCTTTAACGTCACATTTGCTTCCGCGATTCTGGGCCTGGGAGACGCTCGTGAAAACGAAAGAGAAAGAACGCGGCGCAGTAGCCGTGGAAATGGCAATCATCCTGCCGCTCCTACTGCTGATCCTGATCGGGGTCATCGAGTTCGGTCGGGCATTGAACGTCCAGGTTTCACTCACTCAAGCTGCTCGTGAGGGTGCCCGTTTCGCAGCCGTTCATTACCAGGACGGAGCACTGGACGTCACAGGAACGGCCCTCTCGTCCGCACCTTCCCTGGATGGTCTGGGCGTGTCGGTCAGCGACAACGCGTCAAGCTGCGCTCCTGGCTCCACTGTCACGGTGACTACCAGTGTCTCGCTGCCCTCGATGTCGGGATTCCTCGACTCAGGCTTCTTTGGCGCTCCAGGTATCTTTCCGCTCAACATGACAGGGGTAGGGGTAATGAGATGCGGTGGTTAGCAGGAATCAGTCGGCGGATCCGGGCAACAACAGCAGAGGAAGATTCGGAGCACGGCGCAGCCACAATAATGGTCGCCGGCATGATGGTGGTCCTGCTTGGCTTTGCCGCTCTGGCCGTGGACGTCGGAGCCCTCTATGCGGAGAAGGCACAGCTCCAGAACGGGGCTGACGCAGCCGCCCTGGCCATCGCCACTGACTGCGCCGGCGGCAGCTGTGGAAGCAGCACAGCCACGGGAAACCAGTTCGCCAACGACAACTCCAACGACAACACCAGCGGTGCTGTCGTAACTTTTCCAGCCGCCACCACCGTGCGGGTGGTCACCAACTCCCGCGACACAGCGGGGCAAGACAGCTTCTCGTTGTTCTTCGCACGGGCCATGGGCTTCAACACCGCAAATGTTGATGCCGCAGCCGAGGCATCCTGGGGTGCTCCATCCTCTGCGAGTACTCTTCCGTGGACGGTCAGCGAGTGTGTTTTCAAGAAATACCTCTCACCAACGCAACTGGCATCGCTGAATTCCACCGGCACTTTCACCGGCGACCCTGTGCCGACTCATATCCTTCTCCGCTATGACGAGAACACTCCGACCGTGCCGGGGTGTGCGGCCCAAAATGGATACCAACCCGGCGGCTTTGGTTGGCTGGTAACCACTTCCGGCTGCTCTACGGACATCGATCTCGACATGACGGTCAATGGTCAGACTGGAAACCATTTCCCGAATGCCGCTGCGTGTAGTTCCGTACTCTCAACCATCATGGATGAGCCCGCCCTCATCCCCCTTTTCAGCACAGCAACCGGCAATGGAAGCAATGCGAAGTACACCTTGATCGGGTTCGCGGCATTCCAGGTGACCGGCTACAAGTTCAGCGGCTCTGGGGCCGTTGTCGATCCCCTTGCTCCAAGCTGCAACGGAAATTGCCGAGGACTCCAAGGGTATTTCTCCCGCTTCGTCTCGCTCGAAGAGGGCATGCAGGCTACCGAGGGAACCCCGAATTACGGGGCCTCTGTTGTCACGCTCACTGAATAGCCGGCTGACATGCCGCTGTTCTGGAATCCGAAAGAATCAGAGGAGTAGAAGTGAAAACACGCCTACTGGGAGGCATTGCAGCACTGCTTTTGGCAGTCATAGGCACCGTTTTGCTGGTTACCTACGTACAGGGAGCCGACAAGCGGGCGCAGCAAGGGCTTGATCCCGTCACCGTACTTGTTGTCAAAGAACGCATCCCTGCCGGCACCAAGGCAGAGGAACTGCAGGCCAAGGTCAAGACCGAGACCTTGCCGCAGTCGGCAGTCGCACCGGGCACCATCAGCGCCCTCAATGATCAGAACGGCAAAGTAACGTCCGCGGATCTACAACCTGGGGAACAACTGCTGGGCGTCAAACTGGTGGATCCCAAAGAACTCGCGCCAGGCACAGTACCGGTCCCCGAAGGCTTGCAGGAATCAACATTTGTTCTTGCACCCGAACGAATCCTGGGTGGTCGGATTGAGGCCGGCGACACCGTCACCGTGTTTGCCTCTTTCAAATTGGATGAAGCTGTTCCCGCAGGGGCAAACCTTCCTGTTGGCTTGACCGGTTGGAAGGATTTCACAGAACTGCTCTATCACGACGTTTTGGTCACTGCCGTCCAGCAAGCGGCACCTGATGCTGAGAAATCAGCGGGAACCGACAAAGGTGTGGCACTTCCCAATGGCTCCGCCTACGTCACGGTCGCCCTCAGCGATGCCGACGCCACAAAGATGGTGTTTGGCGCCGAATTTGGCACCCTATGGCTCTCCAAGCAGTCTGACAAAACTGTCAAGAGCGATCCTCCCACCACCACCTTTGGAGGGCTGGTCCAATGAGCCGCTTCGTAGCCATCACCGCCGTCCGTGATTTTGAAGGACGCGTACGGCAAGCCATCAGCGGCGCACTCCACGGAGAGCTGCAAACGCTGTCTCCGACGGTCCTCCAATCCGGCACCGACGAGATCTTCAAGCAGCTGACAGGTGCTCCGCCAGAAGTCATGATCCTTGGTCCAGGCGTCAACCCTGACGATGCTTTCAAGCTGGCCACAGTGATCGACCTCCAATACCCGGAGATCAGCCTCCTGATGGTGGCTGAGCCCAGTGCCGACATTGTGCTTAAGGCCATGCACGCCGGGGTCAGGGATGTAGTGGCGCCGGAAGCTGAGGTCAATGAACTCCGCGTCCTCCTGGAGCGCGCTTGCTTGGCATCCGCGAGCCGGAGACGAGGGATGCAGCCTGCCGCCGAATCCGGACAGGAACGGGGCCGGGTCATTGCCGTCATGTCGCCCAAAGGTGGGGTTGGCAAGACGACGGTGGCAACCAACCTGGCTATCGGGTTGGGAACACTCGCGCCGATGAGCGTAGTGATCGTAGATCTCGATTTGCAGTTCGGGGATGTTGCCTCGGGTCTCTTGCTGGAACCGGAACATTCCATCACCGAGGCCGTCCATGGAGCTGCAGCCCAGGACTCCATGGTCCTCAAGGCGTTCCTAACAGTCCACCCGGCTGGAATCTATGCCCTCTGTGCCCCGCAAAAGCCGTCCGATTCGGACTACATAACCGCCGAACATGTAACCCGGCTCATCAACCAGTTGGCAACAGAGTTCAAGTACGTCGTGGTGGACACAGCACCAGGCCTTGGCGAGCATTGCCTGGCCACCCTGGAGTTGGCCACCGACGGAGTCTGGGTGTGCGGGATGGATGTGCCCAGCATTAGAGGCCTACGGAAATGCTTCAGCGTTCTCAAGGAACTTCAGCTATTGCCACAAGGCCGGCATACAGTCTTGAACTTCGCGGACAGGAAGAGCGGCCTTTCAGTCCAGGATGTCGAAGCCACCATAGGGGTTCCCATTGACACGGTGATCCCCCGGTCCCGCACGCTCCCCTATTCCACGAACCGGGGAATTCCTGTACTTCAAGGGACTGCCAGGGACGCGGCCATCAAGGGTCTTAGGAAGCTGGTTCAGCGTTTTGACCCGCGCCTGGAATCCACGCCTCAGAACAAACTGCACCGGAGGGTGGTGGTGTCATGAAACTCTCGGAGAGGCTTTCGAAGAACAATCCTTTTGCTGTCAACGAGACCATCGAAGCATCGTCCGGACAAGCGGTGGCCGGTGATTATGAGGCTGCATCGGGCCCTGCAGTACCGGGGCCCTCCGTTCCGATGCTGGGCGGCGCTCCCTCAGTTCCCGTTGTCGACGCCCTCTCGGGGCTGAAACAACGCGCTGCTTCGGCACTATTTACTCGAATGGGATCAAGGATCGGGGATACGTCTTCCTCCGAGGAGGACCTCAGGTCTTTCGCAGTGGATGAACTGTCAGCGGTTATTGATGATGAACAAGTCCCGCTGTCTCCCGAGGAACGCCGTAGGTTGATCCGTGAGATTTCCGACGAAGTGATGGGCTATGGGCCGCTCCAACGCCTGCTGGAGGACCCCTCAGTCACTGAAGTCATGGTGAATCGCTTTGATCAGATTTATGTGGAGCGTCACGGTCATCTGGCCCTGACCGAGCTGCAGTTCAGTTCGGATGATCACCTGAGGAAGGTCATTGAACGGATCGTCTCCAAGGTAGGACGCCGCATCGATGAATCATCTCCCCTGGTGGATGCCCGGCTGGAAGACGGATCCCGTGTCAATGCGATTATTCCTCCCCTGGCAGTCAACGGCCCCTCGCTGACCATCAGGAAATTCAGCCATGTTCCCCTCACTGTGGCCAACCTGATCGAGTGGGGGTCCATGACCCAGGAGATGGCGGAGTT
>NZ_JABMCX010000164.1 GCF_013179505.1 Paenarthrobacter sp. CM16
GCGGCCGTCCTGGCCATTCAGGCGTTCGTCCACGGCACCCTGCCGGCAACCTCCAATGCGCCCGCACGCGAACCGGTGTTGGGTTCCTTCTAGTGTCCTGACTTACGCGCGCGAGTTGCCGTCACATTCTGAGAGAGTGGGACCTTCGCACTCCTGGTTCGTCGACGACGCGTCTTCGACGCTCTGACCTGGGCAAAAGCGGGCTGGTCATCGGAATTACCGGATAAGCCCGCCGAGGGTTACTACGAATGGCAGAAGACCGAGGACGGGAAGAAGATCCCGAACTATCTGTACTCGGAGAAAGAGCCGTTGCTGGGCTTCGCCGGCCTGTATGAGTTCTGGCCCGATCCTGAGCTGCCCGAGGACGATCCTGAACGGTGGCTGCTGACCTGCACAGTCCTGACTACAACGACCCAGGACGCTTTGGGGCACGTGCACGATCGCTCTCCGGTGATCATCCCGCAGGAGCGCTTCGCGGAATGGCTCGACCCGAATCTGACCGATAAAGCCGAGGTCCATCACCTGCTCGATTCCTTGCCGGAACCGACCCTGACCCCGCGGATTGTCAGCACCCGTGTGAACAGTGTCCGGAACAACGGACCCGAGTTGATTGAACCCGCGGAGTGACGGACCCCGACCGCCAGAAAAATCTTTCAATTTTCCCGTCACGATTGCCACTCAGCGGGCACATATAAAGGGGCAGTGCATCCATTGGCCGTTAGGCTGGGCTCAAAATCAGTTCACGTCGGCAAGGAGCGGATCGAAATGGCCAAAGGCAACGACAACGACCGGTACGTAGTCCCCAACAACGATCGCGGCGGCTGGGACGTCAAGAAAGAAGACGCCAAACGCGTCTCCGCCCATGAACCCACGAAAAAGGCCGCTGAGAAACGGGCCAAGGAAATCGTGGAGAACACCGGCTGGGGACACGGCGAAGTGCGGATCCAGAACAAGGACGGCAAGTTCAGCGACAGCGACTCGGGATCCAAGAACGAGTCACCAGCCAAGGACACCAAACACTAAACCCCGGCAGACCCGAACCTTCCCCGGCAGCCCCTGCTTTTTCGCGGCTCTGGTTATTGTCAGACGCCCCTGAGAGACTTCTGTCAGGAAACCCTGACAGGAAGGCATGAAGCCATGGGCTGGATCTCGAACGACTACAAGCACGAGGGCTGGGTAGCGTCGGTTGCGCCGGACGGCAGGCTCTCGTCGACTTCAACCAGGGAAGGAATGCTGTTCCTTGGGATCACCGGGGACTATCCATCAGGAGGGGACTTCGCGCCCGACCAGGACCTCATTCCTGACGACAAGATCATGAACTGGCGCGGAGCCTGCGAATGCGGCTGGCGCGGAGAACTATGGCAACGAGTTCTCACCCCTGCAGAAGCTGATTTTGAGGCGCGCAGGGAATACCTTGCACCAGGGGAAGCAGCCTTCGTCTCTAGCCTCGTAGAAGATGCTGTTCACGAGGAATGGCTTGCCCACATTGCCCCATCTGAAGCAATCCTTGGTGTGGAGGCCGCTGCGAGGGAGCACCGCCAGGCCGGGCACCGCCTGGATAAGACCGTCGCGGCCGCGAAAGCAGCCGGCGCTTCCTGGACGGATATCGGTCGGGCGGCTGGGATCAGCCGCCAAGCCGCACACGAACGCTGGGCCGACAAGTAGACCTGCCTGCCCGGCCCCCGGAGTTAGGGTGTTCGGTCCCATCCGGGCATGCGTTTGTTCAGCTCCTTGATCCGGGCTGGGTATTGGCCCTGCTTTGCGTGCATTCTTTGTCTTGCGACCCATGCCGCCAGGGCACGTTCGGCGGGGTCAGCGGCGTTACGGTGCGGACGTCTGTCGTTGTCCTGCACCCACTCGATGAACTCAGCGGCCCTTTTTTGCCAGTGCCGTTCGACGTTGAGCGTGATCCCGTCCAACCACCCGGGGAACGCCGCATCGAGCGTCTGGACGGCTTCTTTTGCGAGGAGGCCGCGCCTTTTCTGGTTTCGCAGGACGAGCAAAACCTTCGCCAGGCGTGCTGTTTCGCTGTTTTCTTCATCCGGGGCTGGCAGGGTGCCGTGTCGCTGGACGTGGGCGGCGATGAGCTGGGCTGACTCGATGTACGAGTGCCTGTCCTGATCGATAAAGGTCTCACGCCATTCAGGCAGCCGGTCATCGAGCTCGCGGACCCGGGACGGGAACCGTTCCCGGCGCGCATCTTCACGCTGCCGCACCAGCCACCTGCCCAGGAACCGTTCCGAAGCGTCTTCGGCGGTTTGGCTCGGGAACCTGCCGTTCCCCTGGACCCATGAGATGAAATCCTGCGCCGTGCGTTGCCAGCGTTCGGTGGCGTGTTCGGACCGGTCCATCCAGTGCGGATGGGCGCTGTACAGGATCCGGGCTGCGTCTTCGGGGAGGGTCCCGCCGGCTTCGAGCCGGCGCAGCCTCTCGAGAGCTGACGCCAGGCGTTTGTGCTCCCCTGAGGCAGGAGTGTGCCGAGTGGGCAGGTACCCGTTGTCCTTGTAAAACGCCGCTATCAGCTGAGCTGACTCAACTGCCGTTCGTTGTTCAGGACTCATTCGGGCTTGCTAGCTTGTGCGGATGGCAAGGGCTTTGGAGCCTTCCGGGATCAATGCTTCGGCGGCCGCCTTGGCCTTCTCATACGTCTCGCCTTCGGCTTCGACGTGGCTGAGTTCGCCGTTGCCGGCCTCTACGGTCAGGGTCACTTTCACTCCCATATCCCAGGCTTCGTCACCCGTTGGGGCGGCGAAGCTCAAAATGTCAGAGGTGAATGCAAGGATGAGCGTATGGAAACCAACCCGCTGATCGCGCCCGCTTCGTTGAAGGGCCGCGCTCGGCTGTGGTGGCACGATGGTTCGGGCGCGCGACTTCACAGGTGGTCATTCCGCCAGTGGTCCAGTGCCGCATGTGTTCTGATTCTGGTCTCGGCTGTTCTCATGGTGACCGGCCAGTCCCTGCCGACGGATAACATAGCTTCGCTGTGCCTGTTAGCTGGAAGTATGAGTCTGACCGGCCTGTCCTGGTACGCGTTGTGCTGTGCGATGAAGGCCCGCGCAGCAACCCCGCGCTGGGGCAGATAGACGCAGAAGGTTCTGCTGGCCGCTGCTAGTTCGGGCGTCCCCATATCGATTAAGCCGTTCTGCCTGTAAAGGTCCGGTCGAGCTCCATGAGCAGGGCTGATGCCTTGTTGCTGCGGCGGAGATCCACGGGCCGTTTCCCCTGCAGCGCAGGGGAAGGGACCATCATCCACAGTGCGAAATAGACTCTTCTATGTCTGTCAAGGCGTTGCTGTTGTTGAGGCCGTCATGCCTGACTCATCAGCCATATGGCTGGGATCAGGGGTGGGCATCACAGGGAATACATCGACTAGGCCGCCTGGTACGTCTCCACTCGCGCACTCCGTACACGTAGAGAGCGCGTGCCTGCACAGCAAAAGACTCGAGAACGAGAGTCACCCGGCTCCATGGCGGCGTAGCGTCGGAAGCTGACGGATTCACGAGCTACTGAGAATAGTTCAAGGCGGCAAGGCATTCGGCGCTGTTAGTTCCACAGGTGATGTCCGCCGAGGCGCACAGGTTGCGGCTCACCGAAACTGAACATGATCAACAAGAATCTTGCGCAGCTAGAATCGGCCGCCATTCAATTGCTCGCGGGCTCGTAGAAATAGATCAGGACCTGCTGTACATCGGGGTTGCTGTTCGGAGCGTCCCGAATCCCATGGAGTGGGACAAACGGAGTTCGCGATTCTCCAGCATCTGCTTGGGCCGGGAGGCGGCACCTGACTTTCAGGTTTCGTGTTGCGAACGAGTGCTCGCCTCCCGGCCCAAGAGTCTTTGGGTCGGCCGGGGTGTCCCCGCGTATTCCTTCTTTTCTGGAGGGTGGCTATTTTTGCGTCGTGGTGGGCAGCCAGGCCTGTCTGGTTTGTTCGAAGGCAGTGATGTCATCTTGGTGTTGCAACGTTAGGTCGATGTCGTCCAGGCCGTTGAGCAATCGCCATCTGGTGTCGGGGTCAACAGTGAAGTCGAGAGTGAGATCCCCAGTCGAAATGGTTTGTGCGTCCAGGTCCACCTTGAGGGGACGTGCAGGGTGTGCTTCCACCGTTTCCCAGAGTTGTTCAATGTGCTGTTGGCCCAGTTGGATGGCGAGGAGACCTGATTTTCCTGCGTTGCCTTTGAAGATGTCGGCGAAGCGTGGGGAGATGACGACTCGGAAGCCGTAGTCCATCAAGGCCCAGACGGCGTGTTCACGTGAAGACCCGGTTCCGAAGTCGGGCCCGGCTATGAGGATGTTTGCTCCTGCGTGTTCGGGGCGGTTGAGCACGAACTCGGGGTCTTTTCGCCAGCTGGCGAAGAGGCCGTCTTCGAATCCTGTTCGGGTGATGCGTTTCATGTAGACGGCCGGGATGATCTGGTCTGTGTCGACGTTGTTGCGCCTCAGTGGCACGGCGGTGCCTTTGACCGTGGTCACGGGTTGGAAGGCCACGCTTCCCTCTCTTGTTCGTATTGGGGGGGCGGGTGCTGGGTTGGGCCGGGTCAGGTTGTCCGTGGGTCGACGAGGATTTTGTAGCCGTCGGAGCGGTAGAACAGCTGTCGGCCCCTGCCGTGGCCTTGACGCAGCCAGAGAAAGGCGCCGTCCTTGGTGACGGCGTCGATGACTCCGGTGATGCACTCCTTGTTGGGGGCGACGAGGACGACTGTGTCGTCAGGGAGCAGTTCGCGCCAGTTCGCTACGACGGTGCGTCGGAAGCCGTGGCGGGTGGGTGTTGTCTCCCCGGTTGTCGGGATGCTGCCGGTCTCTGTGGTGGGATCGTCGGAGATCTCTGCTGCCCTGGCAGTGGTGGTGGTCATCGTGTCTCTCTTGGGCGTTGGGGAGTGTTGGGGTTGCTGCTGTCCTTGAGAGTGGCAGCAACCCCAACAGGGTTAGGGAATGATGGGCAGCAGCAGGTGTGAGTCGTGGCCGGTGCCGGAGTGGATGATGTGTCGTCCACTGTTGCGGGTGTAGGTGTGCCCTTGAGCAAACAAGCCCTGCTCGTAGCTGTTGACATCATGGCCTTGGACTACGAGCCGCAGAGTTTCACCGGTGCGGAACAGCGTGCTGGAAGGCCAGATTTCGATGTCTACCGGCACGATCTCGCCCTCGGTGAGCAGTTCCTCGGTTTGGTGCGTGTAGCGGGGTTGTTCCGGCCGTGAGTCGTCGGCGAGCTGCCGGCGGCTGACCCGCAACCAGCCCAGGGCAACATTTCCGTCGTCAAAGGTGGAGAAGAACGGAAAGTTCACTTCCTTGCCCGCAGTGTCGATCTTTTTGAGGGCAACGAACAGGTCCATGTCGTTGGAGCCTTGGGCTTCAACCCACAGCCGGAGCTTCGTGTAGCCGGTGATTTCTGTGTCCTTGGTGAAGGTGTGGTCAAAAACCACCCTCCCGGACTGGGCATCGTAGGAGATGTTTTCCGGGGCGGGGGCGGGGTCCGTTGTGAGGCTTCCCCGGCCGGTGTCGAGGTAAAGGGGCGTGTATTCGGTGCGGGCGAGGGGCCATTCGTTTTCCGCACGGTTTTCGCCCGAGTAGGCTCGCTCGCGGACTTCGATCCGGACCTTGGGCCAGGATTCCACGGTGTTTTCTTCCCCTTTGAGGAAGTGGTCGAAGAACTCACGTTGGCGGGCCAGGCTGTCCTGGTCGTAGAAGTTCTGCCACTTCTTCCGGCCGTGCACTTCGAGCCACTTCTGCTTGGAGGAGATGCGGCGGAAACCTTCGAGGGTTCCCCTGGTGTGCAGGCCGTGGTCGGACCAGCTCGCCACGATGTAGGCGGGTACCTCGATGGCGGCCAGATCCGGTGCTTTGGATTGCCAGTATTCGTCGTAGAAGGGGTGGTTCATGCTGTTGGTCAGGATGTCCTCGACACGTCCGTGGGTGTTGGCGATCAGCGGACCCAGGGCAGCGCCGAATTGTGTCTCGGGGATCCCGCCGTGGGTGAGGACTTCCTTGTAGAGGTCCGTCCATCCTTCCCACGGGTTGATGGCGGCCAGGTGCGCCGGTCGGCGCGCGGCGACTGCCCACTGGATGATGGCATACCAGGAGACGCCGGCCATGCCGACCTTGCCGTTGCTCCAGTCCTGTTCGCCTGCCCATTCGATGAGGTCACAGCATGCGTCGGCTTCTTCGGGCGCGCACATGGTGACATCGCCTTCTGAGCCCCATGCGCCGCGTGCGTCGGCCATGATCACGGCGTAGCCGTTGCGGGTCCAGAAGGCAGGGTCGGGTGTTTCGAAAGCAGCGTACTTGGAGAGCTGGTCCAGATCGACGTCATGACCGGGCCATCCGGCGAAGCTGAGAGCGCCGTGTTTGCCGTAGGGAGCCCACGCGACGAGAACGGGAAGATCCGTGGTTGTTTCCGCTGGACGATACAGGTCCACGAGAAGGTTCTTACCGTCCCTCATCGGGACCTTGACGTTGTAGTCAATCTGCATGTCATCCACAACGGTGCGGGAGTACTCGCCTCCAGGCCACCCGGCGTTTTCGGGCGGGTTTCCCGGAAGGAAGGCAACATCATTGTTAACCGCTTGCTGGGTCATGTCTTTTCTTTCTCTCGTAGTGGGTAGCGCTGGTGCCTGGTGGAACGCTCAGAGGCTTTCGGCGTCGAAATGGGTGACGTCGGCGGCGGCGAGAAAGGGTGAGAACGTGGCAATGACGTCCTTGCCCTGGTCGGTGTCCGGGAACTGTTCGGTGTGGTGGGCGACAGTGTCCCACCCGACCTGGAGAAGATAAACACCTTGCTGTTCAGCGCTGCGGTGCAGCTGGGCCGAACGGCACCCTGGTGCCAGGAGCAAGGTCACCCGGACGCTTCGGTAGGCGTCTTCGAAGGCCCGCTCCTGACCGGGGTGGATTGTGAATTTCGCGTGTTCAAGAATCATTGGTGCCATCTCCCTTCTTGTCGTAGCCGGTTGGGGACACCGGTTACAGCGCGACCGACGGGTAGGGTTTACCGATCCACGGCGCGAGACGCCTGGCCCACTCCAACTGGTAGGACAGCGGCCCTTTCTCCTCGGCCCAGTCATCGGCAAAGAGCCCGATGAATAGCGTGAGGTAAAGGAAGAAGTGCGCACCGTAAGCGAAGAGCCACTCGTAGTCATAATCGATGAGCGCCCGGCGTTCCTCTTCGGTGAAGGACAACCATGTGGTCTTCTCGGCACTGTTGAGCCAGATGCCGACTTCCTTTTCCCACCGGTCGATGGTCGCGGCCGGGTCCTCCTTGTACCGGGCGACCCATTCGGGGTCACGGTCGATGGTGTAGAGGAACTTGTTCACGTAGTACTTGCTCATGCCGTCGCTCCTGCTTTTGCTGCGTACATCGGGCCGGTGACAGCGCCGACCCCGGCGGCTGACCGGGCTGCTGCTTCGGCCATCTTGTCGTTCTTGTTTGGGTACCAGGTCATGAACATTTCACGTGTGTGATAGAGGTCCAGCTGGTCTACGTAGTCGGCGTTCTCGGGGCCGGCGATGCCCATCATGAGGATCAGGTCCATGAAGCCGTGGGTGGCGTTACCGGATCCGGCCATGGATTCATGGGTGACGTTTTCCAGGATCGCTTCGATGTTGCCGGTGGAGAGCCATTCGATGGCTTGAGCGTCGAATTCCGGGTCCGGGCCATGCTCGCCGAACATCAGCGGACCGCCCAGCTCCAGGGACAGGTGGCCGGTGCCGATCGCGGCGACCTTCTTATCGGACGGGTATGCGTCGATGATTTTGCGGATGGCCCGGCCCAGATCCCAGAACCTCTTGGGTGAGGGCAGGGGAGGGGCGAAGATGTTCGTGTAGATCGGCACCACGGGCAGGTCGGCGTCCGGGCGGACGGTGATGATCGGGCAGATGATGGAGTGATCGATCTTCAGTTCATGGCTGAAGGAAAAATCGAACCCTTCATCCAACAGTCCCTGGTGCATGAAGTTCGACAGATCCACGTCACCATCGAGAACGTACTTGGGGATCCCGAATTCGCGCTCCTCGTTGTAGAACGTCGCGTCGTACTTCTGCTGCTTGCCGATCATGAACGTCGGGTAGTTGTCCAGGAAGAACTGGTGGAAGTGGTCAGCTCCGACCATGACCAGAATGTCTGGCTCGGCCGCGGTGAGCGTTTCGCGGTACGCCTCGACTTTGCGTTTCCATTCGTCTGCCTGGGGCATCCGTTCCTCGGCCGGCGCGGTGGTGGCCTTGAGGTAGAAGGGGTGGTGGGTACTGGCCAAAACGGCGGTCAGTTCTGCCATGATTTACTCCCTGTGATCTTCGCTGCCGTCATTGGCAGCGCGGTGGTGTGGCTAGTCGTTGTCCGGGCTCACGTAGGCCGCGTTGCGGTCCACGGTCATGTAGATGTCGTTCGCGATGGGGTTCCGGCGTTCTTCGGCGATCTGGCCGAGCAGTCCGGCGGCCCGGGCCAGCAGCGCGAACCCCCGCAGCAGATCGGTGGGAAGACCGAGATCAGCCAGCGCGGCCCCGCATACCCCGGCACCGTTCAGCGGAAGCTTCCGGCCCAGGGCTTTCTCGCTCATCCGGCCGATGGCCTCGAACAACCACAGATGGGGTCCGCGCAGGCCTTCCTCCTGTGCAATCCCGATCAGCACGGGCGTGCGCGGGTCCCCGTCCTTGTGGTTGGGATGCCCGAGACCCGGAACGAACTTGCCCTGGGCGCGTTGGGCGGTGATGGCTTCAAGGGCGAGCTCGTCCCACTGATCGTCAGTTTCCGGCAGAGCGCCCTCATGGGCGGCCAAGACGTTGGCGAGGAACTTGCCGCAGTCCTCGGTGACACCGAGGAATCGGGAACCGCCGCCGAGGAGCCCGGCGGCCATGGCACCCTGGATCGAGTCGGGGGCGCTGAGGTAAGTCAGGCGGGCGGCTATCGCGGTGGGCGTGAAGCCGTGGTCGGCCAGGGCGACGAGAACTGATTCGAAGACCCGCACCTCACCGGAGGTTGGGCGGCGCATGGCGACGAGCCAGAAAGCCAGCTCTCCAAAGCCGACCTTGCCCATGAGGTCCGAGGCCAGGTCCTGCCCGAGCAGACGGATTTCGGTGGCGGTGGACGTCCCGAGCGAGGTGGGGAAGTTCAGTTCGTGTGTGTTTGCTGTGATGGTCATGCTTTTTCCTTCGTCGAGGCACCGGCAGTGGTCGGTGCGGCAAGCCATGCGAGGATTTCCTCGGTGTGTTCGCCCAGCTTCGGGGGTGCCAGGTCATACTGTGGCGGGGTCGCGGAGAAGGTGATGGGGTTCCGAACCCCGGGGACCTGCTGGCCGGGGGCACCGACTTGCACGACGGGTTCCAGGCCCAGTTTCTGGGCGTATTCCACGCCTTGTTTGATGCTGTTGATCGGGCCGTTGGGAACACCGGCTTCGTTGAGCTTGTCGAACCAGTACCCGGCGGATTGGGTCCGGAGCCGGTCCACGAGCAGGGGCCTGAGTTCTTCACGTCGTTCGGTACGGTCTTTGTTCTCAGCGAACCGCGGGTCATCGGCGAGTTCCGGCACGCCAAGGACCACGCACAGCTTGCGGAACTGGGCATTGTTGCCCGCGGCGACGATCAGATCGTCGTCAGCTGTGGGGAGGGGCTCGTACGGGAACAGGCTTGGATGGGCGTTACCCATCCGGTGCGGAGTGACACCGCCGGCAACGTACGCGGAGGTCTGATTGACCAGCCCGGACATGGCCGAGGCCATCAGCGACGTCTCAATGCTCTGTCCCTCTCCGGTCTGATCGCGGTGACGCAGGGCCGCAAGGATACCTATCGTGGAATGCAGGCCGGCCATCACGTCAAAGACACTGATTCCTGCCCGGTAGGGTGACCCTTCAGGACCTCCGGTGAGGCTCATCAACCCGGACATCGCCTGAACGATCAGGTCGTAGCCCGGCAGTGAGGAGCCCTCTGCCGTGCCGAATCCGCTGATGGAGCAGTAAATGACGGACTCGTTGCGTTCCTTCACCGAGGTGTAATCGAGTCCGAACCGCTTCAGGCCTCCGGGCTTGAAGTTCTCAATGACGACGTCCGCACGGGCGGCCAAAGCCTGTGCCGCGGCGAGGTCGTTGGAGTCCTTGAAATCCAATACGACGGACTTCTTGTTGCGGTTGATCGCGGCGTAGTAGGTCGAGACGCCGTCAGGGCGGACCGGTGGAACCCAGGAACGGGTATCGTCACCGGCCGGGCTTTCAACCTTGATGACCTCGGCACCCATGTCGGCGAGAAGCATCGTGGCGTAGGGGCCGGCCAAAACCCTGGAAAAGTCGGCGACAACGACACCATCGAGAGGCCGTGCCCGGGGTGTGGTCTCCGGGTGCTGGGCCAAGGGGAACATCATGTGGATTCCTTTGTACAAGTAGGAAGGGGGTTTGAAACGCGGCGCAGCGGCCGTTAGGCCTGCCAGGCCCGGGAAACTTCAAAGGAGGTGAACCTCCAGCCGTCCGGCGAGGATGTGAAGGTGGCGCGGTAGTCGCCCAGGGCGACCAGTTGCGCTTCGGGAGCAATGGCCCAGCGGCTGTAACGGCAGCGGGCGCTGGCGGTGTGATCTGCATGATCGACGATGATGTTGGTCAGCAGGTGCCGGCTGGGCGGGGCCGCCGCGAAGATCCGGCCGTAGTGGTCTGAAATTTCATCCGCTGTACTCAGAGCCGTGCCGGCGAACCGGACAGTCGCCTCGCCGAACAGCCTGCTCACGCCGTCGGCGTCGCGTTCGTCGGCGTACTCCGCATACCGTCCCAGAAGGTTCTCAACGGCGTGCCGGATCTCAGCGGCGGAACTCGACATTAGTGAGCCCACCAGTCGAAGCGGTTGGTCTTGGCGTGGCGGCCCGTGGACGGGTGCAACCGGGAGATCAGGCCGCGGTAGAAGACCATGGGGCGAGTGTCAGCTGTCTG
>NZ_JABMCX010000165.1 GCF_013179505.1 Paenarthrobacter sp. CM16
ATCTCCGTCATGGCCGGTTACGCGTTCGATAAATTCCAGTTCCGCGGCAAGGACTCGTTCTTCGGGGTGGTCCTGGTGGGCGTCCTGATTCCCAACACTGCCACGGTGCTCCCCATGTACCTGCTGGCCTCCGTTTTCGGCATCACCAACACCATCTGGGCCATCCTCATCCCGGTGCTCTGCAACCCATTCGGCGTTTACCTGGCCCGGGTGTACTCGGCGGCTTATGTTCCCGCCGAGACCCTGGAAGCAGCCCGCGTTGACGGCGCCGGACCCATCCGGTCCTTCTTCTCCCTTGGCCTGCCCATGATGATGCCCGGTTACATCACCATTGCCCTGTTCCAGTTTGTGGGCGTCTGGAACAACTTCATGCTCCCGCTGGTGATGCTGCAGGACCAGAAACTGCTGCCCGTCAGCGTCGGCATCTCCATCTGGCAGGGGTATTCCATCCCTCAACCGGAGTTCACGCCCATGGTCATTACGGGCTCGTTGCTCTCAATCATCCCGTTGCTGCTGGCGTTCATCATGCTGCAGCGGTTCTGGAAGTCCGGCCTCACCGCAGGGAGCGTCAAGTGAGGTTGAACGTTGCCTTGGCCATGCCGGCCCACACCGCACGGGCGGTATTTCCGTCCAGGAGCCTGGATCCCTTGGAACCGGCGCTGACACTGCTGAGCCGCGACCCCATCCAGGACTTCACGACGCCGGAAGGCCGCGCCATCCTCGCCGAGACGGATATCCTCCTCACCGGCTGGGGCTGTCCCATGATCGACCACACCGTCCTGGACGCCGCACCCCGGCTCCGGTATATCCTGCATGCCGCGGGCAGCGTGAAACACCACATCAGTGATGCCTGCTGGGAACGCGGCCTCCAGGTCAGTTCCGCCGCAGACGCGAACGCCATCCCGGTTGCCGAGTACACCGTGGCCATGATCGTCCTGGCCAACAAGCGGGTCCTGCAGATCGCCCGCGCCCTGCACACCACCCGGACCGACGTCCTGGCTGAGCAGCTCTTCCCGGACATGGGCAACTACCGCAAACGCGTGGGCATCATCGGGGCGTCGAAGATCGGCAGGCACGTGATCAGGCTGCTGGCTCCGTATGAGCTGGAGGTGGTGGTGGCCGATCCTTACCTTTCCCCGGAAGAGGCGGCCATCCTCGGCGTCGGGCTGGTGGATCTGGAGGAGCTGGTGGCAAGCAGCGATGTTGTCAGTCTCCACGCGCCGTCGTTGCCGTCAACCAGAAATCTCATCGACGCCGGCTTGATTGAACGTATGCGGCCGGGCACCACGTTCATCAACACCTCCCGCGGCGAGCTGGTGGACCAGGATGCGTTGCTCGCCAGGGTGGAGCGCGGCGATCTCTACGCGATCCTGGACGTCACCACCCCGTGGGTACTGCCTGCCGGCTCCCGCTTCTACACGCACCCCAACGTGCTGCTCACCCCGCACGTGGCAGGGTCCTTGGGCAATGAGCTGGAGCGAATGGCGGCGAGCGCCGTTGACGAGGCACTCCGGCTGTCCCGTGGGGAAGCCCTGCGGTTCCCGGTGCGGCTGGAAGACCTGGCGTTTATGGCCTGAGCGCCGTACACCTACGGCCAGCAGCGCGGCCAGCAGCGCAAAGCGACAAACCGTAAAGGCGAACAACGCACGACGGCGACCTGCCGCCGTCGTACGTTGTTCGCCTTTTAGCTGTTGCTTCCTTAGCGGGCGTCCTTCTTCGCTTGGCGTTGGGCGCCCTGGGACTGGCTGGAGGCGTCGCGCTTAACACCGCCGGTGGTCTTCTGGTGGGACCGTTCCCGGCCGGAATTCGTGCCGGACTTGGTGCCTGTGCCGGATGACTCGGGCCCCGTGGACTTCCCGGCGCTGGCGCGTTCCAGCCGCTCGTCCTTCAAGGCTTCAGCGGCCTCGTGGGCCAGCCTGGCCAGTTCGGTGCTGACGATCGAGAGTGCTTCCTCGAACACGAAAGCCCTGGCCCGCGCTTTGTCTGACTTGTTCGACGCAGCTCCGCGGCCGCCGGCTTCCAGAACCTCGTCAGCGGCTTTGCGTCGATAGTTGGTGGTGTACTTGTTGCGGGCCCGCCGAACCCGTTTGTGCAGCTTCAGCAGGCCTTCCTCATCGAGGAGCTCAAGCCTGGCTGGCTCCAATTCGCGAATCAAATCAAGTTGGTCTTGCTTCAACACCCACAGATATTGGTCCATTTGCCGATACTTCCATACCTCCCCAATGAGGGGTAGGGGGTGGTGGAGTTCTCATCCGAAGCGGGGGATGGCTGGGGCTCATTCGAAGAGTTCCGGCGCCGCGGTGAGCGCAACATAAGCCCACACGTCCAGGCCCAAAGGTTCCAGTGCTTTGACGACGGCCCGGCGAACGGCGTCCTCCTCGCCCACGTTCCACTCGGATCCGGCCACCACAAAATCAACCTCGACGTACAGCTTCCGCCCTACTTTCCCGGACCGGATGAGCGGTTCCTGCAGCCCGTATTCCGTCCGGACACCCTGTATCGCTGCGGTGATGGCGGCATCCAACTCTTGGGAAGGCGCACCTTCGAGGAGCTCGTTCAACCCGGTCCGGATCAACCCGATGGGGATGTACGCCAGGATCAGGCAGGCCAGCAGGACCAGGACGGGGTCAACATAGAGGGCAACATCGTTCAACCCGAGGTTTTGCAGGACCAACGCCACCCCTGCGCCCAGGAGCATCATGACGCTGAGGATGGCCCCGGCCCGCCATTGCGCGATTTCCGCCACCACCAGGTCCGAGTCCGGTGCCGCCCGCCGCATCCATGCGGCCACGCCGAACCCAATGGCCGCCGTCGCACCCCCATAGATGGCGATGATCGCCGCGTTGACCGGCGAACCGCCGTCGCGTATCACCACCACGGCATCGCCCGCTGCCACCAGCAACGTCCCCGCCACCGCCAGCCCCTGGATGAGCACTACCAGTGGCGTCAGGGCGTCCCGCCCGAAGGGAAAGCGGCGCGTGGGTCCACCGGCTGAAGCGGAAGATGCCTTCAAAGAGATCGCGGTGAGCACCAGCCCAATGCCCATGTAGGCGCCGTCGAACACAATGATCCTGGTCCCGCTGAGCACACCCAGCACCAATGCCCCTGCGGCCGACACAGCGGAAACCCATAACGAAGCCCGCAACGCGCGGTGCTCGGCCCCCAGCTGTCCGGCCGGCATCAGTCGCTCCGGGTGGCGAGGGCGTCCAGCAAGCGGATGAAGACGGCGATCCAGCCATAAATGATGACGAATGCAATGAGCTCGAATGCCGTCAGGTTGAAGTAGCCCACCGGGTAGAACAGCACCAGGGACACGATCAGTGCTGCCAGGAAACTGCCGCACACGAGAAAGAAACGGCGCGGCAGGCCCCGGAGAATGAAGGGCGAGGCCAGGAGCAGCAGGATGAACACCACGGCCATCCCGGAGGCGAACAAGGTGTGAATCAGGAAACTGACGGACAACGGCACCACCCCCACCCCTGCCAGCAGCAAACCCATGGCCACGAACGCACCCGAGCAAAGTCCGGCGCTCCAAGGTTTGACCAGAACCCCTTGGGCGATCAGGGAACGGAGGTCCCTGTCCAGATACACGGCGAAAGTGGTGATGAAAAACCCCGCTACCACCAACGACAGATTGAACAAACCACTGGAAGCCCCGCCCAACGTACCCAACTGGCTGAAGTGGTACTCCCACCACTTGGGGTCCTGGGAGGTGGCCATGCTGGCGACGATGCTCATCACCATGAACAGGACCAGGAGGCCGGACAGCTTGCGGGTGCTGATCTCGTACACCGAGAGATAGATCCAGTACACGGCCAAGCCTGAGGCCACCGCCATCCCCACAGTGGCAGCATAGATATCCACGGTGAGCCCCTGGAAGCTGCGCTGCAGGAGCAGGAAAACCGCGACAGTTGCGATCGCCGCGATCAGGGCATGGACCAGGGCCACCGTTGTGGCGTCCACGATGAATTTCCACGCTGGAAGGCCGAGCCGCCAGGGCTGATCCGGTTGGTACCGCGAGCGCCAGTAGCCGAAATATGCCGCCACCAGCCCGAGCACCAGGATCGCGCCCGCGGTCACCAGGCCCAGGGATACGCCGCCCCATAGCGGAGGGGTGCGGCCGAAGAAGATGAGCAAAGCTGCGATCCCGGCCAGCACTGCGGCGGAGGATGCAGCCAGGAGCGCCTCTGACTCGTTGGCCAGGCGGGGTTGTTGGGGGCTGGCTGGTGCTGGGCTGGCTGGTGCTGGTGCTGAACCGGGTGCGGGCAGGCCGGCCCGCGCCGGCGAGTTAGCGGGAACGGTTGCATCGGTGGGAATGGTCGCCGAAGCAGGAATGGTCGCCGAAGCAGCAGGGAGGTCCGACGCCGGTTCCGTCACGGCGCGGTTCTTCCGCCGGGGCGGGCCCGGTCCCGGTGCAGGTCCCCGCGCAGGTCCCGGCGGGCATCCCCCTGCGTTTCCTGCGGCGCGCCCCGGCCATCTTCCTCCGGAGAGAGCCGCAGCCAGGCTTTCGCTTCAGATACCGAAGTGAAGAAACGGGTGGGGCATGGAGGCTCTTGAACTGCCAGCTGGTAGTCGGCGAGCATGCGGTCCACAGGGTTGTTTCCCAAGAGGGCAATCCTGGAGGCAGCGCAGGGTTCGGCGAAGACATCGCGGGCCGCACGGCTGAGGTGGGCGGTCTCGGCCATAGTCACCAGGAGGGGGTATCGGTTGCCCGCTGCAAGGTGGTTAACGGCCTCGACGGCGGCACGGGCGTTGGCGGCTTCGATCCGGACACCGGGTTTCCAGTCCAGGAACATGACATCATCCGGTCCGATGCCTATGAAGTAGTCACAGGGGTCCTGCTGAGCCATGGATGTTCTCCCTCTCTGCGGCCCTGGCCGGGGTGCCACGATCTGACTCAACCCTGCACCCGCGGACAATCACCTTGTCTCATCCGAAAAGAGTGATCTTTGGGTGCACCGATGGTTGGGGCCCGTTCAAGGCACCCGGTCAGCTCAGCCCGCCGAGGATGAGTCGGCCGCCTCGGTTTCTTCCGCGGCTGTCTGCGCGTAGGAAGCCGAGACCCGTCGGTAGACCGGAGTCAGGAAGGCAAGAAGTGCCACGGCAATCATGATGAGGCCCGCAGCCAGGAACACCAAGGCGATGCCGCGGGAAATGCCTTCTCCCAGCAGCGGTTCCAATTGTGCTGCGCCCTCGGATGACCGGGCGTAGGGGATGATCCAAAACTGGGCGATCGGAGCAATGAGGAAAGCGGTGATGGGCGCGGCCGCGGACTCGAACGCCATGGCGAAGCCAAAGACCCTTCCTTGCCGTGGCAGGGGGACTACTTTCTGAATGACGGTTTGTTCGGCGGCTTCCACCACAGGAACCAAGGCCATATACAGCCAAATCCCTGCAATGTAGAGCCAAGCCCATTCCCTCACGGTAAACAGCGCACCGATCAAGCCCATGATCATCACCGCGATCAGCATGGTCCGCAAGGGGTTGGACCCAAGGCCGAACTTGCCAATCAAGGCGCCGCCCACCACAAACCCTGTGGCTCCAATGGCGAAGACGGTTCCCCACATTTCCACGGAGAACATTTCCAGCCCGTAGGGGTCCATCAGGGCCATGTAGACGCCACCAATGAAGTTGTTGAACGTGGAGAAGAGGATCAGGGCAAACAGTCCGGAAATCGCCATGACCGCAGCCCATGACCCGCGCAGGTCGAATCCGCCCTCAGCGTCGGAGGCAGCTGCCCGTACTTCCTCGGGCATCCGCAGCGTGAGGAGATGCCCGAAGGCCACCGCAGTGAGCACCAGGGCCACAACCACGGTCCAGCCCATGCCCAGCAGCCCCACGGACAACCCGGAGAGCACCGAGGTAACAATGAACATGAGGCCTTGCACCATGCCCACCAAGCCGTTGGCGTTGGCCCGGCGGTCAGGTTCGATCAGGATGGTGACCGTGGTGGACAGTGCGATGTTGCGCATGTTCTCCACTACTGCGCCTATCAGGATGATCATGGTGAAGATCCAGAACCATGGCTGCGTCAGGTCCAGCAGCGCTTCCTCGGGTGTCAGCAGGAACATGACCCCGGACAGGACGAACATCACCAGGGTGAACATGGCAGCAAAGCGCATGACGGCGAGTTTCCGGTAACGGTCCACAAAGGTGCCGAAGCTGATGCTGGAGAGTGCGATCAGCAGCATGTAGGCGCCGCCGATCACCCCTGTGGCGATCACGTTGCGGGTTTCCAAATACACCCAGAACGTCAATGCGAACCAAAGATAGCTCGTGGTGATGTTGGCCATCGCCGTGTTGACCAGGATCCCTGTGAAAGTGCGGGACCTTTGTGCCGGGGTTCGTACGGAGAGATCGATGGTGTCAGTAGACGCGGCGGTGGCCGGTTCCTGCTCGGTCATGCGTTCCAGTAAACCACCGGGCCCAACCTCCCGGTAGTATCGGCAGGTAATTGACGAAACTCTTGGGGGATTGTTTTTTATGACGGAAATACAGGGGCAGCTGTCTTTCACGAAGGACACCGCCAGGGACTTGGAACTGCAGGAGTATGGGCTTGATCCCGCCGTGGATTCCACGCTCCTGCCCAATGCCGCCGTCATGAGTGCCCTGCAGAACCTTGTGAGGCTCGCCACCGAATTGTGTGGCGCACCGTTTGGCGTGGTCAACATCATCAGCGCCGAGTACCAGCACCAGATCGGCGCGTGGGGCGTGGACCCGGGGGTTTGCTCCCGTGAAGACTCCATGTGCGCCAAGGTCTTCCTCTCCCGCGAGCGGACCGTGGTGGCGGATGCGTCCAAGGATCCCCGTTTCGCGGACAATCCTTTTGTCACCGGCGAGATCGGCGAAGTCCGCTTTTATGCCTCCGTTCCGTTGCAAACCGAGTCCGGGTTCGTCCCCGGAACCCTCTGCGTCTTCTCGGACAAGACCAAGGAGTTGAGCCCGGAGCAGGTCAGCATGCTGGAGGTCCTGGCCAAGCAAGTGGTTGAGTTGCTGGAGCTGCAGCATCGCACCGTCCAGTTGGACCGCACGTATTCCGAACTCAGGGAGAGCAACGCCAAACTTGCCGGGTTCGCGGGCCGCGTCAGCCACGATCTCCGCATCCCGCTGACCACCATCCTGGGCTATGTGGAACTGGTGGAGGACGATCCCGATGTGGAACCCCAGAGCACGGCTGCACGGTACCTGGACCGGATCGGTGCCAGCGGCCGCCGCATGCTCGGCATGCTGGAAGATGTCCTGAGCTACTCCCGCGTGGGCGGTGGCATCCAGCCCGCGCTTGTTTCATTGGGCGAGGTCACTGAAGAAGTGGCCCGGGATCTCGGGATCGAGAACCAGGGCATTTTGGCGGTCCAGGACCTCAAGCTCCACGCGGACCGCGGCCAGCTCCGCACCCTGTTGCAGAACCTTCTCTCCAACGCCATGAACTACAGCAGCCCGGGTCGCCCGCTCAAGATCAGCATCAGTGGCGTTTCCAACTATCACGGTGCCACCGTCTTCGTAGCGGACAACGGCAAGGGCATCGCTCCGGAGGACAGGGCCAAGGTCCTGGAACCCTTGGTGCGCCTGCGGCGGCAGGGCGACGGACCGGGTTCCGGACTTGGCCTGGCCACCTGCAGCAGCATCGCCAAAGCCCATGGCGGCGACCTCACGCTCGCGGAGACCCCGGGCGGCGGAACAACGGTGGCGGTCAGCTTTCCCTCCGGAAGCTGACCCTGCCGACGCGTTAGGTGTCGCTGAGTTTACGGTCGCATAACTTCCGGAAGAGTCGCATGACTTACGGAAGATAAGGCACGACGGCGGCAGGTCGCCGTCGTGCGCTTGTCACCCGGGCTTGGGCTACTTGCCGTTGCCGTTCTCGGATTTCTTGCCGCTCTTGCCCTCGCTCTTTTGGCCTGCGAGTTCCTTGCCGGTGAGGGGTGCTTCACCGACGCCCGGTTGGTCGGCAGGCACAGTGTCCAGCTCGGCCTGGGTGGTCTCCGGGAGGATGACCACTTCAGCCGAACCCGCACCTGTGGACCCCGCATCCGTGGACCCTGAACCTGTGGTCCCGGGAGCTGCCGGGGCTGGTACCGCGGGCGAGGATGCTTCCGTAACAGTCTCCGCGGGTGCCGCGGGGACATTGGGCATGGCGGGTTGGGGATCGGCCTGCGAGATACCGGGATCTGCGGGCTGTGACTGATCCTGCGGGTTGCCGGCCAAGCCGATGCCCTGGGTGAGGAGCAACAAAGCGATCGGAATGGTGACCGCCGCTGCCGCCACACCCCGGACAGTTTTGGGGCGGCGCTTGGTGAAGGTCCGGATGCTGGTGACGGTGGCCTGCTTCCGCGTGGTTGAACGCAGTGGCTGCCGCGGAGGGACCGACGGCAGAAGGGCGGTCCTGCGCCCGGACTGGATCCCTTCCTCGGCAAGGGCCTGTTCCACTTCCTGCGCGCCCGGCCGCTTTTCGGGATCCATGTCCGTCATGGCTTCCAGGAGCGAGCGCAGCGGGGCCGGCAATTCCACGGGGATCTGCGGCGCGCGGTGAAGACGCGCAGAGGCTGTTTCGATCGGCGTACCCGGGTACTCCGCTTTGCCGGTGAGGCATTCCAGGAGAACCAGGCCCAAGGAGTAGATGTCGCTCGCCGGAGTCAGGTGCAAACCCTGGGCTTGTTCGGGGCTCAGGTACTGGGCTGTGCCCACGGTGAATCCAGTGGCGGTCAGGCGGTTGTCGTTCATCACCAGTGCCACGCCGAAGTCCGCCAGCTTCACGGACTCTCCCAGCCCGTCGTCGTCGGAGACCAGGATATTGGCCGGCTTGATGTCCCTGTGGATGACGCCCTTGGCATGCACCTGGGACAGCGCCCCTGCCAGCCGGATCCCGATGCGTGCGGTCTCCGGGATGGTGAGCGGCCCCTCCGTCAGCATGGCCCGCAGGTCCCGGCCTTCGGCCAACTCCATCACCAAGTAGGCACGTTCTTCGTCGTTCCTGGTGTCCACGCCCGCGTCCAGGGCAGCTACCAGCCCGGGGTGGTCGAAGGCGGCCAGCAGCCGCATTTCGTTTTCCTGGCGGGCACGGAACGAGTCGTCGCCGGAGCCCGGGAGGAAGATCTTGATGGCGACATCGCGTCCGAGGAGCAGGTCTGTGGCCCGGTAAACGGCGGACATGGCGCCCCTGCCCAGTACAGGTCCCAATTGGTAGCGGCCGTCGAGTGTGTCGTCGATGGAATCGGGGACACGGGAGTCCACGGCGTCGTCATTGTTGCCCACGAAATGTCACGTCCTTCAGGCATACCTGGAACCACGGACCCAACCACTGTCCTTGCGTCACCAAGCAATGCCGTCATTCAAACTTTCACGATGGCCGCGCGGCCAATCTGCTTCAGCCACGTGCGGCCCAGGCAAGGAGCCCAAACAGCATCATCCGGTTTCACCAGACAAGTTATCAGGATACTGATTAAACAGCTGGATGAACAATGACGGGTGTCACGCACACCGATCCACACCACCCCCTGCTCCGAACCTTTATCAAAAGGTCAGGAGCACCCGAACACCATGGAAGTTCAACCACCGTCCCTGCAGGACAACACCGAGCTGCAATGCACGATGGTTCCCACCATGCTGGGGCCGTGCGCCGTGCGCCTCCAGTCCGCCCCGGATTCTGGCAACCTGACGGCGGACGTGTACCTCCACGGTGCCGCGGGATCATGGACGACGTTCCAGCCCCTGCTGTCAACATCCCCGGACCGCACCCGTATATTGATCGACCTGCCCGGCTGGGGTGACTCAACCCAAGGAGCACAGCTGGCCTCTGCCACGGTCGAGGCCATGGCCGGGGCCGTCGTCGAGGTTTTGGAGGACCTCGGATACACCAAATGGAACCTGGTGGGGCATTCAATGGGCGGCGTCATTGCCCTGCATATCGCTGCGGCCCGGCCCGAACGGACGCTCAGCGTTGCGGCGATATCACCCACGGTGTTCGGCGCTGCAAACTCGGTCCGGCGCCCCTGGCGCGGGCTCGCGACGCTGCCCTGGTTTACGGGGATGCTGTTGATCATGCGCTCCATGGCCTTCCTCGGGAACGCCGGAAAGGTGCTGATTCGCGCCGTTGCAACCACGCCCCTGCTGCAACTGCTGTTGCGGCCCCTCTTCGCGGACCCGGCCGCCGTACCGCCCCACGTTATCCGCAGGCTGGGGCAGGAAGCCCGGCCTGGAGCCTTCTGCGCGGCAGCCCGGGCCCTCGCCGGCTACGACTTTGCGACATGGCACAGCATCAGGTGCCACGTGTTGGTTTTGCGAGGATCCGCGGATGTGTTCACCCCGCAGTCCGATCTCGATCACCTGGCCGCTCTCGGCCCGCACATCCGTACCCAGACCCTCCCGCGCTGCGGCCATTTCGGGGTGGCAGAGCAGCCGGTAGCCGTTCAGCACCTGCTGGAGGAACTGTGGCAACGCTGAACGCACGACGGCGACCTCCCGCCGTCGTGCGCTTCCTTGCGTGACGTACGGAACTGCGCGGGCCCCATCTTGCAAGGCACAATGGATGGCATGACCCTCACAACATTCGCCCTCGTCCGCCACGGCCAGACCGACTGGAATGCCGAGCGCCGGTTGCAGGGGTCAACGGATATTCCACTCAACGACGTCGGCCGGGAACAGGCGCGCGAGGCCGTCGCCTTCCTCTCGGACCAGCAATGGGACACCGTGGTGGCCTCACCCCTGAGCCGCGCAGCCGAAACGGCGGAGATCATCGCCGA
>NZ_JABMCX010000166.1 GCF_013179505.1 Paenarthrobacter sp. CM16
TGATGGAAGGCACCGAAAATTGCTCCGTGGTGGAGCGGGCATACATCCGGCCGTATTCAGTAGCATGGGCGAGCAGTGGAGCAGTCATATAAAGACTGTGTCATACAGGACCGACAGAATTCTCCACCGGGAAGATCATTGCGAGTTGCTCCTGGGACAGGCGGGCCAGCTTCCCCGCAAGGATCGGAGCCGTCTCCGCCAGTTCTTTGCAAGGTAACTTGGGGCCAGGCATGATTTGGGGCCTTTGGGGTTCATGATCAGCGTGCACGTTGACGAAGTGCCCTGAAGAAGGGTTTCGTGACGGAAAATCCTCGCTGGATTGCACCGAGGTACTGAAGAGCACGGCCTCCGGCAACGAACCCGGATCAGCTTCGGGATGCAAGCCTTGGATCAGAAGGTGTTCACGAACGTCGTGGACGTCATCCCACTACCGCTGAAAATGTAAGTCATCGTCGTTTCTTTGTTCGGGTCGCTGCGCGTCACTCCTAAACGGAACTCGAGCGCTCCCGGGTCCACCGCCGTGCTGCTGCACTGTAACGCTGGAATGTCATCGCCTTCCTTCTTACAGTCCCAGCCGGATGGCTCAATCACCTTCCCCGGGATCATTCCGGCTCCCTCAGACAGGCTGAAGGTCACCTCAGCAGATGCAGGCATCCTCTCCTCGCCCAGACGGAAGACGATTTTCACGTTCACGTCGGAAGCCGTGGTGCCTGGTTCGGCCGAAAAGTCGGCCGCTACATCCGGCGTCGAATTCGTTGGGGTCGGGGTTGGAGAAGGGGGCGTGGACGTGGGCGACGACGTTGGACTGCCCGACGTCGTCACACCGGGGGTGGCGGACGGGGACGGTGCAGGTGATGGCGGCGCCGGAAGAAGAGGCGGTATCGACGACGACGACGAAGGGGCAATGCTCGGAAGGACCCGCGGCAAGGACGGCGGGTCCTCGGGCAAGAGGGTTCCTGGCAGAGCAGGGCCGGAGGGAGTGGGCTGTGGTCGGAATACCACCCAGATCGAAGGAAGTGCCGGGACCGTGCCGGTCACTCCTGGATGTGGTGGGCCCCCTTGGCCGGGGATGGCCGTTGGGCCCAGTGTTGGGGTTGCGACTGGTCCCGGCACTTTCCGGGACGGCACCGTCTGGGCCGTTTGGGTCTCCGCCGCAAACATGCCGGCAGCGCCCATGGCTGCGATTGCTATAGAGCTCACGCCGGCCGCCACCAGCACTCCAACAGCCACCTTCACGGGCAGAGCCGTCCCGCTTAAGGCCGCACCAGCTTTGGAAGTCACACCAGCAATACCGGAGGCTGATGCCAAGGCTGGAATCGCGGAACTGAAGGCCATTCCTGTCATCAAGGGGAACAGCACAGACCTCATCGCCGATTGAACATCGTGGAGGTCCAGCAACAGGGCCGTACACTTTGAGCACCCCTCCAAATGGGCCTGAACCTTCCGCTCGGATCGTGGGCTGAGTCCCTTGCGGGAATACACTCCGAGCTGGGAAGAGTACTCCTCACAGTCCTCTCCTACAGAGGTTGCGACATGATTCTGCAGGTAGGCCTGACGCAATCCTTCTCTTGCCCGCAGGGCAAGAGCGGAAACGCCGTTTGGGCTGAGCCCGAGCATCGGCGATGCCGCCCTGGGTTTCATGCCTTCAATATCGACGTACCATAAAACGGCCTGCCACCGTTCCGGCAAGGACTTGAAAGCTTGGGCCACTGCCGCTGTTTCGAACTCAGCCAGGACCGAATCCTGATGGTAATGCGCACTATCCAGAAGATAGGACTCATCAGTGGGCCGCGTTCGTGAACCCGAACGGTTGGCCCTGTAAGCCGTTCTACGGACCGCTGTCAGTAAATAGGCGCGGAAGAAGGTATCCGGCCCCTTACCCTGGGTCAGCGATTCCAGCACTGATGCAAAAACGTCTGCTACAACATCATCAACATCAGCACGGTTATCCACTTGGGCAGCGGCGACGTGCCTCGCCATGACGCGGTGTCGTCCATAGAGAGCATCAAAGGCCACGGTGTCACCGGAGCGCACTTGCTCAACGAGTTGTTCATCGCTGACGTCCGCTCCCGCCAGGTCCACACCAGCACTACCGTGCCGCCCAATACCCGGTCTTGGATCCGCCCCCATGGCGCTGCCTACTGACGGACACGACAAGATGAACGGATACCCGGAGCAAAAACAATTTCCGGGACGGGAGAGCCACGCTGCTGCAGCCCTCGCGCGGTCGCCATGTCCAGGGACCGTGCTCCATCACCCAGACTAGAGGGGTCACTCCGTCAAGAAAATAGCGAGTCGAAGTTTCCTTCCCTTTGCTGAGTCGGAGCAGCGACTGATAGAGACGGGAACCGGAAGTAGCAACTCCCGCGAGCCACAGGTGTACCGAGCCGTCCCGCACGTAAGCTTGTCCCGAAAGGGGACCTCCGTGAATTCACCAAAGACCTGCGTAGTCATTGAGGACGATGCTGATATCCGCGACCTCATAGCGCTGATCCTCACTGACGCCGGCTTCGAGGTCCACGCCTGCGAAACAGGGCATGACGGGGTGGTCGAAGCCGAACGACTCAACCCGGACCTCATCACTCTTGATGTGGGTCTCCCTGATATGGATGGCCGCGAGGCTGCACGCCTGATTGCCGCCGTTTCACAGGCCCCGATATTGATGATCACAGCTTTCGCTGAACTGGATGATGAACTACACGCCATCGCCTCCGGAGCCACGGCATACCTCATTAAGCCCTTCCGTCCCCGCCAACTACGCGAAATCGCACTGCAACTGAGTCCCCAGCACACAGCCTCGAGCACCGTCCAGCCGAATCCGTGCAGCCAGTCCTGAAGGACATGCCGGGCGAGTGATTCCCGGTACGCGCACTGGAGTGCTCCCTCGGGAAGTACTCCAACGAGAATTGGGCGTCGATTCCGGGCTTGTTGCCTCGCGTGTCCTGCCTGTGCCAACCCTCTTCGAGGTGGATCGCTACGAGACCGTGCAGGACATGGCCGCCGTCTTGGCTCGCCAGGAGCTGATAGCACAAGCCCGCGGGGATGCCTTAGCTCCTGAGAAGCGCAGCGAGTGAGAAGCGCAGCGAGGAGGTTCGACTTGGCGTAGATCTTTTCCGAGCGCCACGATCACTGGATGGCACGAGTTTCATATCCCGCTTCTGAGGACCTCGCGCCGGCTAGTGGAAAGCACTCCGCAGGGACCCCACGACGATTGCCGAGAGAAAAGCTCACGCCCGACTCCGCTGAACCCAACCCCGCCAGCCAAGCCCGTCGTTGTATTTGATGTTCGTGAACGGCGCGCCGGCAGCATCGAGACGATCTGCTTCCACAGCAAATACGTTGTCAAGTTCAACACATGTAAGCCTGACTATTCCGCCGGGGAAAGGGTTGTAGGTATAACTCGGGCCCATCATGATGTACGTGCCAGCGGCATCAATCTCATTGATGGTCAGCGGCGCCTTGCGCACCGCGTCGCCCAGCGGTTTGCCATTGGCCAGAATCCAATTCTGCGGAATGGCACTATGGGGCGTGTCTGGCGTCAGAATTCCCTGTACACGCTTCCCATCGTAACCATCGGAGTGCGTCACGGAAATGTTGTTATCCATCGTCCCGGACAGGGCATCGACACTCAACGCATAAGCCTGTTGGCCCAAACCCACTCCAGCCTGTTGACCCGCAGTTCGCGAGGTGACAGAGAGATTGTTGTACTTGGACTTCCCCACCAACCTCACGGCAGGATGGTCCGCCGGAGTTGGTTTCGCCGAAGCAGCACCGCCGTTCCACGCGGCGTCGTTGGCAAAGTTGTTCGGAACCGGGCCCCATCCATCCGGATTGGAGATCTTGGCTATGTCAGCGATCATGTTGTTGGCAACCGACGCGATCTGGCCGTTGACGCTTTCTGCGTCCTCAAGCCAAAAACCTTCGCCTCCGCAGTTCTGGGCTTCCGTCGACGAGAATTCGCAGCAACCACCGATGATCTTGTAGCCAATCGAAGCTCGCCGCACCTTCACCCCGCCCCCGCCGATCTGCCACCGATCAAGCACCTGGCCGCACCAGAAGGCCTTCGTGTTGGTGAATCGAGTCGAGCCGTTCTGTTGCAGAAATCCGTGGTACTCGGAATTGGCTACGGTTACTTCACTCAAGTAGGTGTCATAACCCACGGTGAACCCGTTGCCGCCGGCATTCTGGGACACGACGTTACGAAAACGTATTTCACCGCCGACCTTGTTGGTCATGGCGGCACTGCCATAAGGGTTCACGATAAAGATGTTCTCAAAGCTGGAGTACGTATCCCCATACGGGGACGCGTTAGGCGCAGTGTAGTCGGGGACCATCAGTATTCCGTGCGAGTTGTACTGCCAGTTGTCAGGATTTGCCGGATGACGGTTGGCCAGGTTTCCGGGGTCCCTAGGGCTCAACAGGTCAACACCAAGTCCCGAAAAATTCAATGCCTCCGGGAAACTCTGCCCCCAACGGTTGCCGTTAATCCTCAGATCGCGAACATCGTGGTAGTTGCTTCCCGGTTTATTGACAAAGACAGAACAGTTGGCGCCGTCCATCAACATGAAAGTAGTTTTGTTCCACCCCAACCCCCATATTGCAACCTCCGACAACATAACTATGGGCTTCTTCACGCCATAACCAACGAGTTGATTCACGTCGCCCTCGAAAATGGCAATGCCCCCACCCAGAGTCGCGACCTGCTGGAGAAACGCATTAATCTCATCCGACTGGTCAATGGCCACAGTGTCGAGGGGCGCTCCGACCGCCTGGACATTGGGCTTCCCCTGCATCCCCCTGCTGTATCTTCTGCGATCGGTTTCCGAGAGGTCCACGGTAATGATCGGCATTGTCGCGCGGGGAAGGATTCCAAAGTCCGAAGCGTAGTAGACCCGTTTGGCGTTCTTCGTCACAGCAGTAGCAGCAGCAGCGGGCGCTGTTCCCGCGAAAGCTGCTCCAGCAACCAAAGCAAGCCCACCGCCGGCCATCAGAGAACGTCTTCCAATCGTCGATTCCACAGTCTCTCCGCTTCTCGGCATGCGCAGTGACGGAAGCCTTCTCCCAGATGAGAGCCTGTGATCCACGTCGATTAGTTGCCTGCCTTTTATCTTTCAGTGGCGCACCAAGGCCGATCGTGACGTGGTTCACGACCGTTCTGTCGAAAGGACCTTGAACGAATCGGTCGTACTTCTGCCCGTCCCGCCAAAGGACACAAACCCAAAAAGTCACGAAGACTGCCGCAATGCGCGGGGTGACCCATAGGGGTAGCAGCTCTGGGTCCGCGGCTTCAGCCATTTTCTTTTGGCACCAGCTTGAACTACCCGCTAAAGACTGCCTCAGGATCTACCCCCCGCCCCGATGCACGGCCACACCTAGGGCTCCACCACCGCAGAAAGTCACTGGCCCTGAATCAGATGCTCAGCGAATCCTTGATGCCTGGCTGCACGTGACGAAGCAGAGCTGAAGATCGATCAAGCTGCGGCTAATTAATGCATGAAGGCCTGCGGCAGCATCAGTGACGCGTTCGCCTGCCCCGGCGCCCCATGATTCGTCAGAGGTCTTCTTCCCGAAGCCGTTCGCGAAGCTCAAGTTTTGTCCTCGTCGGCCATCCAGCGTCGGTGTACTTGCGTTTGACACGTTCCAGGTATTCCCTGGCCGTTCCATAGGCCACGCCCGCTTGGCGGGCCGTCGCGGCCAGAGTGGCGCCGGAGGCGTAAATACGAAGCACCGTGGATTCCTGGGCAGAAAGTCGGGGCCGCTGCGGCCGCGCGTCGGTGCTGAGCAGGAAAGCCAGTTCCGGGCTGACTGCGAGGTCGCCTTGGGCCGCCGCCCGGATGAAGTCAACCAGGTTGGGCAAGTCATTGTCCTTGGTGATGTAACCGGAAGCACCCGCTTCAATGGTTGCCAGCACGTGTTCCTGATCAGGAATGGTTGAAACCACCAGAATCGCCGCTCCGGTTTGGAGTAACTCCCGAACATTGTTGCCGGGATTGCTCCCATCCCGAAGATTCAGATCCAGCAATATGACATCAACGACCACCTTTTCCTGAAGATACTCGGCCACGGTGGACGCCATCCTGACCAGCAGTACATCCTTCAAAGGTTTCAGCCACGACGCAAGGCCCTGCAGGAGCATCCTGTCATCATCAATCGCGCCAATCCGGACAACACCGCTCATGCCGGCCACCTCAATTCCACGCTGGTCCCTTGCCCGGCTTGGCTCTCAACGACCGCGCTACCCCCAATTTCCGACATTCTTGCAATAATCGAACCGCTCAGTCCAAGTCCGGGTGAGTTTGTGCCCATGTCGAATCCCCGCCCACGATCCGTCACGGTGACTGTGACTCCGCCATTTCCGGCCGGATCGCCTCGCCCTGTGACCCACGCCTGGCTCTGTCCGGAATGCTTCAGGACGTTGTTCAACGCCTCCCGGCTGGCATCCCGAATCGTCGCGACAACCTCATCGGGGACGGTTGCCGGCATGTCGGCAACCTGGTGGTGGACCCTCAGGCCGAGTACCGCTTGTTCCCGGCCGAGAGCCGCAAGTTCGCCTTGGAGCCTGTTTACTGCTGACCGGTCCGCCGAGGAGATGATCGAGCGCAGATACTCCGCGTCAGCTGCGCAGCGACGTTGGACCAGAGGGTCCGAAGCATCGAGACTACCCCGGGCAAGTGCGCTGAGGGTAGAAAGAACAGTGTCGTGCAACGTTCGGTATTGCCTGGTCCGTTCGCTGCCTTGCGCCTCCGCTGAGCGGCGCCACATAGTAGCTTCCTCCAATGCCTGTGCGGCGTGGCCGGTACTCGCCCGCAATACGCGCATCCGGTGTCCCATTAGTGCTCCCACGGCGGCCAGGACAAGAAGCATGACCAGGGTGGAAAAATAGTTTGCCACCACTGCGGGATGTTGCGACATGGCAACGGAGGCGCCTGCACCAATACCGGCTGACAGCATCAACCAGGCCAGGAGAACCTGCCGCACCGGAAACAATAGCGCCACCGAAAGCATGCTTCCCAGCGCCAATGGAACCGCGGAATTTGACCAGCTCAAAGCGTCCCAGGAATAACATGCCAGTCCTGCAGCGACGGCAGCACAGGCATTAATGGAAACGTCGGCCCACAGTGACCATACCGGAATGTCATTGCGGCTGAGCACGATAGTCACCCAGATCAACGACCAAAGGGTTTGAAGAACCATAGTGACCGTTGCCAAAGTCTGGTTTTCAATGCCGGCAGTCAGTCCGAGCAAAATGCATGCCGGCCACAGCAATAGCTGAGCTAACCGCAGGACAGCAATACCCTGTATCAGGAACTTCCGGTTCCGCATCATTGCATCCCTCGCCGCTGCAAGGATCTCTTCCCCGGTTTTGTCCATGGAACGCAATGCTACCCATGGCCGTCCCCGCATGCTGTCGGCAGTTCTGCTGACAGCACTTTTCCCGACATGACAGCACTGGCCGGAACTGCGATGGTTACCTCACAACACTAAAGGTGCGGCCCAACGGAATAGATCAAGGAATAAGCAATCATGGAACGATTCGGTTACCGAAGAATCTTGCTGGCCTTGCCATTAGTCCTGGCCAACGCAGGAGCAGCCGTTGCTCTTTCTGCATGCGGAGCCGGCGGCGCGCCGCTCGGAGCAGCCGCAGCGGACGCGCCTGTCAGCCCCTCACCCCAACTGGATTCATCAGGCCCCGTGGAACCCACGCCACCAGCTTCCGCCGCGGCCAACTCCAGTCCCGAACCAGAGGTCATCATCCCCACCGCGGGACCAGCAGCGCTACAGGTGTCCAGTGGAACAACCCACACGGTCACAGGCGAGATTGTCACCGCCGAATTGCACTGTTCAGGTGGCGACGTTGTTGTCGAAGGAACAGGAAATACTGTAAAGATTTCCGGTGTCTGCACCTCAATCAGCGTCATGGGGAACTCAAATACGGTTCAGGCCTCCGATGCCGCAAGCATTCACATCGACGGTGTCGGAAACTTCCTGACCGGAGGCACGTTTGAGAACGTGACCATCCTCTCGGGGCCCAATTCGATGCACAACCGCAGCACAGGTGTGCTGACCATGGAAGGCCAAGGCAACGGGGTCAAAACCGGCCCGCTGAAGAATGCCAATGTCAGCGGTACCTCGAACTCGGCTCGCTACGCCGGTGGCGCCCCCATCACTTCGGTTACAGGTATTGGGAACAGCGTAAGCCCTCATTAGCTGCCGCCTGCCCGCAGACAAAACACCAGCGCTATCACAGTGCTTATTGGAATTCCCGCTACAAGAAGGAGAACCACCTTGAAGAAGACCAAAGGTCCAGCCATTATTGCCCTGGCGGTATCCATAACTTTCGCCCTGGCAGCATGCGGCGCGGGAGGCAGCCCGGCAGGCCCAAAATCCAGCCCCACGAGTTCGGGGCCTGCAGCCTCAGAGAAAACCGAAACAGCCGGGACGTCCGCACCGCCACCGGCAAAGACCATCACGCCACCCGAGACACAGGGTGCACTGAGTTCGTTGCCGAATGGCGGCCAGTGGCTGTACGCCCTCAAGCACGAATCCACAAGGCCTGTGGGCGAAACCACTGCAGTCCTCGAAGGTGATGCATCGGGTACCCTTTACGCCAATTCAACATCCCAGTTCATGGGTTGCGAGGGAACAGCCGACGAGACAAGGTACCAACTTGATGGGGCATTCAGCATCCTGAAAGCCCAAGTGGGTCTTCGCACGGGCACCCCCGCAGGAATCAAAGCCATTGTTGATGTCTATGTCGACGACGCACTCATCAGCCGCCTTCAAATCGACAGCGACGGCGGCGCGCCTCTGCAAGTTGTTCTCACAGGAGGCCAAAGGCTGACTTTCAGTGTCTCAAAAGGCACAGGCGAGTGCTCATACTCCGAGCAAGGCTACCTCGTCTTCGGTGATGCCCAAGTTTCCTGACCCTGGTGTCCATACTCGGTCGGGTCGGGGGCCACAGGCTCACGGCTGCTCTCCAGCCGCTGACTCGATGGCGATATTCAATAGCGCCAGATTGAAGTACACGCTGCGGCTGTCCCCGGAATCAAAACCCCCGAGCCGATGAACCGCCACAGCTCAGCCTCGGGCAAAAGCCGTTACGTTGCTGATCCGCAGAGCAGTGGATAGCCCGGAAACCAAGAAACCCCCGGAATTCCGGGGGTTTCTGTTGGTGGGCGATACTGGGTTCGAACCAGTGACCTCTTCGGTGTGAACGAAGCGCGCTACCACTGCGCCAATCGCCCGGGTGCATAGAAAACACTAACCGACCACGGCCTGAATGCAAAACCGATCAGCTCCTCCGCGCCGGCAACGAACTACACGGGTGGAATTACACTCGTGAAACTCCCCGCAGACCGCGGAAAGACAAGGATCCAGCCGTCTCCGAAAGCAAAAATCAGCGCCCGATTTGGAGTTTGCAACAACCTCCTATAGAGTTTTTACTCGTCGGAAAGCGACGGAAAGCCTGCAGGGCTGGCCGTCGAAACGACACTGCGGACGTAGCTCAGCTGGTAGAGCACCACCTTGCCAAGGTGGATGTCGCGAGTTCGAATCTCGTCGTCCGCTCGCAAGGCACTGTCAAGGCAAGAATTCCCCGGAATCCTGCTTACACGGTGGGTTGGCCGAGAGGCGAGGCAGCGGCCTGCAAAGCCGTATACACGGGTTCGAATCCCGTACCCACCTCGGTGAAAACCATGTCTTCCAGCTGTCGGCTGGATGCATGGGCGATTGGCGCAGCGGTAGCGCGCTTCCCTGACACGGAAGAGGTCACTGGTTCGATCCCAGTATCGCCCACCAGAACAAGGCAACTTGTTTGTTGTTGAAGGCCAGGAATCATCCTGGCAGACAACATGTGCGGACGTAGCTCAGCTGGTAGAGCACCACCTTGCCAAGGTGGATGTCGCGAGTTCGAATCTCGTCGTCCGCTCTCCTTTGAGAAGGACCCGGAAACGGGCGATTGGCGCAGCGGTAGCGCGCTTCCCTGACACGGAAGAGGTCACTGGTTCGATCCCAGTATCGCCCACCAGAACAAGGCAACTTGTTTGTTGTTGAAGGCCAGGATTCATCCTTGCACCCAACATGTGCGGACGTAGCTCAGCTGGTAGAGCACCACCTTGCCAAGGTGGATGTCGCGAGTTCGAATCTCGTCGTCCGCTCCAGGATAAAAAAGCAGCTCCCCGGAGCTGCTTTTTTTGTGCCCAATTTCTCCAATCCATCGATTCATTACGTCAACTAACTGATACCCCTCAGAAGAATTCGCTTTATCTAATGTGATTCGGCTCGCATAATGTACTGCGAGCTCATCACCGTTCCACGCCAACTGGCAGGAGTACCCCCATGAATCAACAGACGGCTTCCAAGTCCGTCCTCAGGCGCAAGCCGATCGACGACATCGAGGAGGAAAACAAACACAGCGGACTATTCAAGAGTCTTGGCCTCTGGCAACTAACAGCCATCGGCGTTGGCGGAATCATCGGCGTCGGGATTTTCTCCCTGGCCGGCCTTGTAGCCCATGGCAGCGAAGGTACCCCCGGAGTAGGTCCTGCGGTACTGATTTCCTTCCTGATCGCCGGCCTGGCTTCCGGCGCAGCCGCGCTTTCGTATGCCGAGTTCGCTGGAATGATCCCCCGCGCCGGCTCGGCCTACACCTACGGCTACGTGGCCCTTGGCGAAATCATCGGTT
>NZ_JABMCX010000167.1 GCF_013179505.1 Paenarthrobacter sp. CM16
CGCGAAAGCCTCGCCAACAGCGTGCCGGCGGGGGTCTACGAAGACATCAATACCTCCGATTCGCTGGCTGACATTGTTTCCAAAATCGCGTTCAACGAGACCATGTCCATCGCAGATACAGCCCAAGTGCTCGACGTCGACCATCTTGCCCGGGCCGTGGAGGCCATTTCCGCCGCGCGGAAGACCGACATCTTCGGTGTTGGTGCGGGAGGCCTGGTGGGCCAGGACCTGCAGCAGAAGCTGCACAGGATCGGCCGGACGTCCTTTGCTTGGTCTGACCCGCATGCGGCGCTGGCCTCTGCGGCGCTCCTGGATCACGACGGCGTTGCTGTCGCCGTCTCCCACTCGGGCACCACCGTGGACACGGTCGACTTCCTCAAGGCGGCGAAGGCGGCCGGGGCAACCACTATTGCGGTGACCAACCATGCCGATTCGGCACTGGGGCGGGCGGCTGACATTGTGCTTAACACCGCCGCACGTGAGACCCCCTTCAGGTCCGGGGCCATGGGCAGCCGCATCGCCCAGATGATGGTGGTGGACTGCCTCTTCGTCGGCGTGGCCCAGCATTCCTACGAGGCATCAGTCTCGGCTCTGCAGAAGACACACGCTGCGGTTCAGGGGCGGAAATTGCCCAATCCGCTGAGGTAGGGTCGGGGGATGCTGACGCTTGTTGCCCCGGACGTATCCTTCTACGAGTCATTCATCGAGTCCCACCGCGAATGGGGCGGGACGCACCAGGACGGTGCCGGGCTGTTTGCCGGCGATGACATCAGTACGGCCGAGGGTTTCACTGCATGGGTGGATAGGTTGCTTGCTTCTGAGCATGCCGAAGAAGTGAACGGCATTGTCCCCTGCACTTATCGCTGGATAACCGAGGGCTCCCGGTATGTGGGGGCCATCGCCTTCCGTCATCACCTGACTCCAGCGCTGCTGAACTCAGGCGGGCACATTGGGTACGGTGTCCGCCCTTCCGCCCGCGGCCGTGGCGTGGCAACGTGGGCGCTGCGGGAAATGTGCTCCAGTTTGGCCGCAGGAGGAGGGCCTGATCGCGTGCTCCTGACGTGCGATGACAGTAATGCAGCGTCCGCCAGGACCATCGAGCGTAATGGCGGCCAGCTTGAAGACGTTCGCTTGGATGGGGAAGGCCAGCCCTTCCGTCGCTACTGGATTGAGCCTGCCGCCTCTGGTCAGTAATTTGTCACCCAGGGGTTGACGGGGTGGTGCAGTAGGGGCACCATGGAGGCATGATCAGTCAACCCCGGGGTGACAGTGCGTCGTGGCAAGCCGCTGATTCCCAGTGGCAGCAGGTGCTTACCCATCGTGCAGCCGACGACGGCTCCCGCGAGGCCGCAGCCAAGAGGTTTGCAGAACGCGGTATCACCCCGGAGCAGGTCCGCGCCGTCCTGAACGATGGTGGAGATGCCCTGTACGCTGCAGCCACAAAGGGCAGTCCTGGCTGGGCCGAAGCATTCGGAGGGCCTTTGGCCGTCGCCCTGCTCTCTGCGGAAGTCAGTGCATTTGCCGCACATTTGAATTCCAGGGCGTCCGGGGTGAGGTCAGCGGCTGTTGCCGAACTCCTGGACGAATACAGTGCCGTCACGGTGGCCGGAGAGCTGGGAGTGGCGCGCCAGAAGGTATACGAAATCGCACGGGCAGGTCTTCGTCCGCCCTACATTGAGCAGGTCCCTTGGAGGACACAGTGAATCCGATCGAAGAGAAGGTCCAGCTACCGGACCCGCAAACCCACTTTCTGGTCCATCCCCTCGACTTGCCGGCAGCCCGCAAGGAGTTCCTGCTGGGCTGGTGGTTGGGAGTCTTCGCCACACCCCAGGTCTACACGGCGCTTCTGGCCTTCTTTTGGGCCGTCAGCAACAACTACGTCACACCCGTGCTGGTTCCGCTGGTCCTGGTGGTGGCTGCCGGATGGGTCGGTTCCCGATTCACCCGCGGCGCCTGGGACTACATTCCACGGAAACGGCATGACCGGCAGCGGCCGTTGCCTGGCCTGAGGATCAGCGCAGCGCTCGTCACCTCACTGGCACTCCTTGCCGGGCTGATGGTGTTCATGATCTGGGCCTCCGGGCAGGACTTCGTCCCCGGTTTCAGTGCCTACCCCTTGGGAATGGGCGCGGCCATTGTGCTGATCATGGTCCTGGAACTTGCAGTCAAGCTTGTCCGCGGCAGGACGCTGGAGATTGTTCCCCAGGTCCTGAGCACGGTTGTAGTGGCAATTGCCCTGTGGATGGGATTCCTCCTCCTTCCGGCAGGCGATGCCCCCACCGTCCAGGAGATGCTTCCGGGTGCCGCCATCCTTGTGGGTGTCTGGTTGATCTGGCTGCTTTTCACCAAGGCAGAGTCGCGCCGCAACCACGGCTGATGGGCGGCAGGCCTGTTCATGTTCCCGTCACCAACCATTGTTAGGCTGCCGGGCACCACACAGCTGACCAGGAGGACCGCATGACGGAGGCAAATCCACTATCCACATCACTGGACGATTGGTGGGTCAGGGACAACCTGCGGGAGACCATCGATCACCTGGTGGAACTGGGTTACACCATCAGTGGCGGGCAAGGGGAAGACCCGGACCTGATTGATCCCGGTGGATCCGCAGTGGAGACGTGGAACGAGGATTATCCCTACGAACAGCGGATGACCCGCGACGAATACGAGATCGAAAAATACCGCCTCCAGATCGAGCTGCTGAAATTTCAGTACTGGGGCCAGGACCGCGGTCTGAAGCATGTGATTGTCTTCGAGGGCAGGGACGCCGCCGGCAAAGGCGGAACCATCAAGCGCTTCACGGAGCATCTGGACCCTCGTTCCGCCCGGACTGTGGCGCTCGCCAAGCCTTCGGACCGCGAGCAGGGCCAGTGGTACTTCCAGCGCTATATCCAGCACCTTCCCACGGCCGGCGAGATCGTCATGTTCGACCGATCCTGGTACAACCGGGCCAACGTGGAAAAAGTCATGGGTTTCTGCACCGAGGACGAATATCGCACCTTCATGGGGCAGGCGCCGGTCTTCGAAAAGATGCTGGTTGACGCCGGCATCCACGTAACCAAGTTCTGGTTCTCCGTCACCCGGCAGGAACAGCGCACTCGCTTTGCCATCCGCCAGATCGATCCCGTACGCCGCTGGAAGCTCTCTCCCATGGACCTCGCGTCACTGGACCGCTGGGAGGAATACACCGATGCCAAGGAACAGACATTCCTGCACACGGACTCCGATCACGCGCCGTGGATCACCATCAAGTCCAACGACAAGAAGCGCGCCCGCATCAACGCCATGCGGTACTTCCTGAACCAGTTCGACTATGAGGACAAGGACACCTCGGTGGTCTACGACGCCGACCCCCTGATCCTCCGCCGCGGCCGCGACGCCGTCGGGGACTAACTCGCGGGGCTTTTTCCGGGAATCGGTTACATTTTTCTGATTGCCGGACATTAACGGGGTATGAGCTTGCAAACGGATCAGGGGGACCGTGTGGAGTCGGCCAGGCAAAAGCATTTCCTGGCGGCACACGCGGCGTCCCACGACAAGGTGTACCGCTATTTCCGGCGTCGAACCGATGGTGCATCCACGGCCGAGGACCTCACAGCCGATGTCTTCCGGATTGCGTGGGAAAAGTCCCGACAGGACCAGGAACTCTCGGTGCTTGTGGTGTTTGGCATCGCCCGCAACGTCCTCCGCAATCACTACCGTTCTACCGCCCGCTCCCTGAACCTCACGCAGCAGTTGGAGCGGGAGCGGACCGCTGAGTTGGGACCCGACGACGGCCAGGTGATGGAAGCGCTGGATCGGCTCAAGCCCGAGGAACGGGAGGTCCTTCTCCTGACGTACTGGGACGGCTTCAGTTCCGCCGAGGTTTCCGACCTGCTCGATGTCACCGCCACAGCTGTCAGAATGCGCCTTCACCGGGCGCGGAAAGAGCTCAGCAAACTGCTTCGGACAGACCACATCACGGAGGATCCCAGCAATGCGTAACCACCAAACATCCACCCTGGATCGCCTGACCGCGGCCGATCCCGCCATGAAGGTCACAGAAGATGAACTGGCCCGCAGCCGGGAGAAGAGCCTGGCGGTTACGGCTACCGATGCAGAGCAGCTTTCCGTCGGTGGCTCCGTAGAAAATTCCCACCGGCGGCCGCCCCATGTACGCCGCCTCCGGATGCTGGCCGGTGCAGGATTGGCGGCAGCGGCAGCAGCAGTTGTTGTGGGTGTCGTCCTGACGTCCTCCATGCCGGCTCCCCCCACCGAGCAAGCTGCGCCGGCGGCAACGCAACCCGGCACTGTGCCGGAGGTAGGTTCTTCCGGTCCGCCACTCCCTCCGGTTTTCACAGCAAAGGGTGCAACAGGAGCCAATGAGATTGTCACCGGAAGCAATGGCAGAAAGGCTGCTGTCTCCACTGATCAAGGAGTGAACCTCATCATGGAGGCCCTCCACATGGGAACACTCGGCCTGAGCAGCGGCGGCTGCATAGTCAGCAACCCAGGGGACGGAAAATTCTATGGACTGATCTTCCCCTTCGGCACCAAAGTCAGTGACGAGGGGGTTGTGCTGCCCGACGGCGTGGCGTTCAACATCGGCGATGAATTCTCGTTCGGCGGCGGTGGCACTCCCGAGGGCCTGCCGCCCAACGAGTGCCTCCCATCGGGCGACGGTTTCCTGGTTCAGTCCTGGCGGGATGCCCCGGTTTCGATGCAGCCTGAATAACACCAAAACGCGACGTCGGCACTCACCGTGAGTGCCGACGTCGTGCGTTCTATTCGGCGGACTCTTCCTCCACAACCGGGTCCTTCAGCAACAGCGCCGTGCCTTGGAACGGCCGGAGTTCGAGGAAGAAGCTGCACAGATCATCCACCTGGCCGACGTCCTCGCCGCTGAACAAGTCATGCACGGTGGCTCCGGGCACCAGATGTGAGGACTGGATGCTGCCCGCGATGTCCTGGTCCGAGAAGTTCAGGACCGTTACTTGCAGTGCTCCGTCGGCGAGCTGGTTGACCATCACCAGCAATCCCCGGTTGGAAACGTCCGGCACGTCCAACAAGGTGCTGGTGGCAATGCCCGATTCCTCCCGCACCGTGAGGATCTGCTGGAGGCGGCGTGCGTAGGAGGCTGAATCCTTGAGCTGCTCGGGCAACGAGCCGTAGAGGCTGCGGGCCCTGGCCATGCCGGCCAGGGAGGTCTTCGCTTCGGGGCTGGTGCCCATGAGGTCGTGGGCACCGCGGTTGATCCAGCGGGTATCACCCTGCGAGGTGAGCTCCTTGACGGTCTCGCGGTCCAGGGCCGTGATGCCGGTGAGGTCCCAGCCGGAAAGCGCGAAGACGCCCGGCTGCAGCGCGTTGTACATGGACAACAGCACGTGGGCATCCAGGACCTGGGTTTCCTGCTCCGGGGTGATGGCATCCTGGTCCGTGATACCCAGCGAGGCCATGATGAAGCTGACCGTGGTGCAGGCGATGCCGTTGGTGGTGAACAGCGCGTTGTACGGGCCGTTCTCGCCCGTGAGGCGTTCCCGCAAGGTTTCCTGGACCTTCTCGGCAACTTCGGCCCCGGTCAGTTCTTCACCGCCAAGCTCAAAAATGTCGTCCCTGTGCCCGGCGGCGAAGTGCAGCAGCTCGTACGTCAGTTCGTCGTGGTTCTGGAGGGCGTGGACCAAGGAAGCCTGGTCCACCCCGATCTCCATGGACAGGCGAAGGGTCAGGCGCAGGAACTCGGTGTCGCCGGTGACGAAGGCGTAGTGGTAGGCCGGCCGCGTAATGAAGTCGTAGGAGAGGTCGGGGCCGGATTCCGACTGGGCTTTGATGTCGTCGATGGTGAGGTTGAGCTCCTGGAAGGAGAACCCGCCCACCTTGCGGATCATGGAGCCGATCAGCTGGTTTGCCGCCTCGGACAACGGGTGGCCCTCGGACCAGCCCGGTTCTTCTTCCGCACTCTTTTCCACGCCGAGGAATCCGTTGGCATCGAGCCGCAGTGCACCGGTGCCGAGGTCCAGCAATGAATGCAGGGCATCACCAACCACCAGGCGCATGCCGGCGAAAGTCGGGTCCAGCCAGTTGATGGACGGCTGGCCCGACTTGAAGTAGTGGAGGTAGACCCAGCGGCGGGTTTTGCCGGTGGTGTCAACAATGGGCTTGGTGGCGCTCCAGTTGGTTTCCTTCACACCGGGCTCGTAAAAAATAACCCGCTGCAGCCGCCCGATGATGTAGCCCGCCTTTTGCAGGGCCTCCTCGGCCGCAGGGCTGATGTTGACCGAATCGGCGCCCTCGGGAACGTCCGGGAGCAGGTGCCAATCCTCTTCGGGGATGTCCACCATGTGATAAATCCCGGGGTAGTCCCGGAAGTTCATCTCAGCCAGCCGGAAGTCCGCACCCTTGCCGGTGTGTCCGGGGACAATGTCATCAATGATGGTGCCGCCGTGGTCGTTGGCAACCTCGCACATTTGGCGGAATTCTTCTTCCGTGCCGAACGCGGGGTCGATCGCCATGCTGATCCGGTCAAAGTGCCCGTCCACACTTGGCGTCTGGGACCAGCCGCGAATACCGCCGGCCAGCTTCACAGGGCCGGTGTGCAACCCGCGGATGCCGATCTCGCTGAACGCGTCCCAGAGTGCGGGGTCACCCAGCGCCGAAAGGAAGGACTGGCCGTCTTTGGTGATGAAGGACAGCGGGTAGGCCGTGAACCACACGGGCGCACGCTCTACTGCTGATCTGGGGTTGGGCCTGGCGTACGAGTTCTGCCACATGCTCGCCTGGCCGGAAAGCTGCCGCGCCAAGGTGTTGGCATCGCCCAGCATGGACTGGTTCCGGAGCCAATCCACGTAGGTGGAGTTCAGTCCATCGAATTCCAAGGAAGGGCGGGCCGCGAAGAACTGCCGCCTCCGGGCAATCGGCCGAAGCGCCTTGGGGCGGGCCGGATAAAACTGCTCGTCAAAGGTGATTTCCGCCGGTTCGCTCACGCTTTCATCGGGCGTTATCTGTGGCGTTTCCTCCGAATGATCTTCCGGAGTTCCGCTTGTTTCTGACACGCTCTCGCTGACTGCAGGCTCCCGCACAGTTTGCTCCTTTACGTGGTCGCCGCGTCAACGCCGACCGTCCGAGGGGGTCGTTCAAGAGGTCACGTACCCGGGCTTGCCCGGACTATTCATGCTAGTCACGTTGGCCTGCTGTTTGTCGAACCCGGGAACAAGTAAGTCTCGTTATTATCCGGCGGCTTGACGTTCAGTACTTTGGGGTCAACTGCAGGGAAGCCCGACGGCGGCACCTGGGTGAGTGCCGACGTCGGGCCTACCGATCCATCCTCACCAGCCAGTACCGTGGGCTCGTGGAGATCGGAGAGCTATGAAAATCGTTGTGATCGGCGGCAGCGGCCATATCGGGTCCTTCCTTGTTCCAAGGCTCGTTCGTGCCGGGCATGAGGTCATCGCCATCAGCCGCGGGACGGGCAAGTCCTACACCGACGTGCCCGAGTGGCAGCAGGTCCGCATGGTTTCAGCGGACCGGCAGCAGGAGGACCGGGACGGCAGCTTTGGTGACCGGGTAGCGAAGCTGGGTGCCGACGTCGTGATTGACCTCATTTGCTTCACGCTCGAATCAGCCACTGCGCTGGTAGAGCGCCTTCGCGGCGAAACAGGCCACCTGCTGCATTGCGGCTCCATCTGGCGATACGGCGTCAGCTTGAAGTTGCCTCTTGTTGAAGGGGCTGATTCCGCCCCGGAACCCTCCGCTGCGGAGCCGATTGATGAGTACGGGATCCAGAAGCGTGACATCGCCCGCATGCTCAAGGAAGAGACCGCCTCAGGCGGGTTGGCCACAACATCGATTCACCCGGGGCATATTGTGGGGCCGGGTTGGCAGCCGATCGGGCCCTTGGGCAACCTGGATCCCGGCGTGTGGGAAACGATCGCCGCCGGCCTGCCGCTCCGGGTTCCGGGCAGCGGGACGGAGGTGATGCACCACGTGCACGCCGACGACGTGGCGCAGGCTTTCGAGAAAGCCATCCTGGAGCAGGACGCGGCAGCCGGGGAGGATTTCAACATTGTTGCCCCCACTGCCCTGACCGTGCGGGGTTACGTGAGCATCGCTGCTTCCTGGTTCGGGCAGGAACCCCGTATGGAAACCGTGAGCTGGGAGGAGTTCCGCCGGAGCACCACCGAGGAATCTGCCGACATCAGTTGGGCCCACCTCTCCCGCAATCACTGCATGAGCATCCACAAGGCGACGTCCCTGATCGGCTATGCCCCGCATTATGAACCCGAGCAAGCCGTGCTCGAATCCGTGCGATGGCTCATCGACAACGGCCAACTCAACGTCCCGAAACTGCTGACCTAGGCCTGTACAACGGCCACCCGAGGCCCGAAGCTTAAGGGGCCACAGGGGGAGCTTCATGGATAACTCGCAGCAGGATGTGACGGACAGCCGGCTCGATCACGGGTTCTTCGTCCTCGGCGGCGCCGCCACGGTATGGCTGGCCTTCCTGCTGGGGGGGGGAGAGTTTCCATCTGGGCTGGGGGCAGTTGTGGTTCTCCGTGGTGTTCTGGGCGTTCCTTGCGTACCTGCTGTTGCCCCGGCTGCACCGCATCCTGACCACCATCTACGTTCCGGGCTACTTCATCGGCCGGGCCCGGACCAGCGACGGACTGTTGGGTGACCCCGTCAACGTCGCTTTGCAGGGAGCCGAACCCCAGGTCCACGCGATCATGAGGACCGCCGGCTGGACCATGGCCGACGACGTCACCTTCGCCAGCAGCCGCCGCATCGTCAGTTCCACCATTTTCCGGCAAAGTTACACGGAGGCGCCGGTCAGCCCGCTGTACCTGTTCGACCGGCAACAAGATTTCGCCTACCAACAGGAAGTGAACAACACTCCGGGCAAACGCCACCATGTGCGTTTCTGGCGATGCCCCGAGGGGTGGCTCCTCCCGGGCGGGCATCAGGTGGATTGGCTCGCTGCCGGAACGTATGACCGCAGCGTCGGCTTCTCCCTCTTCACCCTGCAGATCACCCACAAGATTGAGCAGAACACGGACGTGGAGCGGGACCACATCGTTTCCACTGTTTCGGCTGCCGAACCTGCCGTCTCCGTGCACATCATCAAGGACTTCTCCACGGGCTATCACACGCGCAACGGCGGCGGAGACTCCATTTCCACAGACGGCGACTTGCCGATCATCGACGCCCGCCGCGTGCGGGTTCCCTCGGATCAGCCACCCGGCCGGACCGACAGCCGCGACCGGCGGCCGGCGCCCATAGTGACAGGTGCTGTCCTCGTTGCCATCCGCGCCATTGCGGCATTCACCCTGGCCATGACGCTCCTGGCCTCTGGCGGCGACATCGGCCTTGAGGATGTCCCACTGGATGCGGAAACCACGACGACGGTGATCGTCACCATGGCGGTCATCGTCCTGCTCTTCGGGCTCGGCGAGGTTTTCCTGGCGTGGCGGATCCTCCTGGGCAGCAACGGAGCCAGGGTGATTGCCATGGCCCTGAGCTCCATTTCGATCCTGGTGCAGGCCGTTGACTACTCCACCGGGACCGCCAACCTCACCCTCGAAGCGGGCCTCTCCGGCCTGGCCTCTGACATCCTCGTCCTGCTGGCGTTATCCAGCCAACGGGCCAGAGTGTACGCCAAGCGCCAGCGCGTCCCGGCCGTCCCTGCGTCTGTGGTGGTTCGGCGTGTGCCTTCCTGACCTTCTTTGGGTGTTGGTTCCGTCTGACACGCCTTCCTTTGTGGCGTGTTGCTCTGCCTGGAGACCCAAAGTGGGTGGTGAAGGTACGGGCATGAAGCCAGCCACTCCTTGAAGACCGCCCTTCCAAGGCTCGACGACGGCACTCACCCGAGCGCCGCCGTCGTTCCGTCTCCGTGGGATGTGGGAGAGGGATCGCTGGGAGGGCGTGGGATGTGGGAGAGCGTCCGGGGTTAAACAAAAGAGCTCCGGAGTGCGTTATTGGGGGATACGCACTCCGGAGCGGTCTTTGAGCAGGGGCTTTCGCTACCCTGCAGTAATCACTCTACGTTGCGTGGAACCCCTTCGCCACCACCTGGAATAAGTACTTTCGCTTTAGTTTCGATGAGCAGCTTCAGGACGCTTTTTTTGGGGCACAATCAGGACCGGCCTGCGTTGATGATGGCTCAACCACGCAGCCACCGATCCATTGAGAGCCTCGGAAATCCGGTGCCCCAATCCGGGCTCCGGCGTGCCCACAATGATCATCGAAGCGTTGATATCCGAGGCGAGCCGGCCCAACGCCCGTGCCGGATCTCCCGCCAGCAATCGCAAGGTCCACTCAGCCGTTCCACCATCCATGGCTTCCGCAATCACCTTGCCGAGGTCGTCCCGGACAGCTTCGACGTCGGCGTCGTCCTTTTCGGGATGCAGCGACATCCGGTGTGCCTCCCGGGACGGGTCCCACTCCACGAGGTAGCTGGCCTCGTCCACATAGGCGCACACCAACGGCACGCCGAGCCGCTCGGCCAACGTCCGGGCGGTCTGGAGGACCTCCACATGCTGGTCGGGGAGAACCCCCACCACCAAGGGAATGGGTCCGCTGAAATTTTCCGCAGCCATACCCTTATTGTTGCGCCGGGGCGATCCAATGAACAGGCTGTCCGGTGGGTTGGA
>NZ_JABMCX010000168.1 GCF_013179505.1 Paenarthrobacter sp. CM16
GACTGACTTGGCGGCGTCACTGACCCCGTCTGCCACCTTACTGCCTGCGTCCTTGACGAAGCCCGCCACCTCCTTTGCGCCGTCGGCGATGTAGCTGCCGGGGTTGCGGGCAAAGTTGCTGATGGAGTCCCAGTTGTCAGCTACGAGGTTGCCCAGCGCCCATGCGCCGGCCACGATTCCCGCGCCGATCACAATGGGAGCGCCGATCGGCCCCAGCAAGGCTGCGCCGCCAGCCGTCATGAGCATGATGCTTCCAACGCCGCCCACCACCGAAAGGCCGCCGGCAATGCGGTCGCCGGTACCGCGCCAGCCGTCGTGCTGCGGGTTGATCATGTCGCTGATGCCGCCCACAATGTTCAGCGGTGCCGCCAGCGCCCCGGCCACGCGGAGGCCCTTGGAGAACTTGCTGGCATCCTGGAACGCCTGGCTGTAGGGGATGTTGGCCTTGAGGTCCGTGAGGACGTCGGTGACCTTTTCACCGTTGCGCAGCGCGGTCATGGCGTCGCGGACCACGGTCCCGCCTGCCCGCCAGTTGGTCAGGACTTCGCGGGTCTTTACCCACTCGGCGTTGCCGAGCTTGAGGTACTTGTAGGCCGTCCACAGCGGGGCAGCCAGTCCCTTGACACCCATCGCGGTGTCGTAGACGTCCTTGAGGACACCCACTGAAGAGCCCGAGCCATCATTGTGGCTGGCGAACTCCTGCTGGTTGGCGTGCTTCTTCAGCTGGCTGGCATTCTCGCGCAGCATGTTGGCGGCCTTGACCAGGCTCTGCCGGTGCTGGGAGTTCCAATCGCCCTTGAACACCGTTGCGTCTTTGCCCTGCCACGCGGTGGTGGAATTGATGGCGTTGGACAACTGCGTGCTTTGCAGGCTGATGGCGTCGGCAGCTTTGCCCATCACGCCGGCCAGACTGCGAAGCTGCCCGATGTCCGCGCCGTAGAACCCAGCCATAAGAACCCCCTGTGTAAGCCATCTGTGTCAGCAGTCGAAAAGTCTCGTCCCAGCCTAGGCGGACCCGCGGGCTGCCGCGATGGGGAGACATGCCCATGCGGACAAACCGTTAAAGAACGACGGCGGCCGGTGGGGTTCGCAGGGAACCGCACCAGCCGCCGTCGGGGGAGGACTAGTGTGCTGCCGGAACGTAGCGCTTGATGGAAGCTTCCAGCTCGGCTTCGGCAGCGGCGCGGTCGCCCCAGCCTTCGGCCTTGACCCACTTGCCGGGCTCCAGGTCCTTGTAGCGCGTGAAGAAGTGCTCGATTTCCTTGATCAGGAATTCGCTGACGTCGCTGACTTCCTGGATGTGGTCGAAGCGTGCGTCAACGGGGACGCAGAGGACCTTGGCGTCTCCGCCGCCGTCGTCGGTCATGTTGAAGACGCCGATGGGGCGGGATTCAACAATGACGCCCGGGTGGAGGTCGAAGTCCTGCAGGAGCACCAGTGCGTCCAGCGGGTCGCCGTCTTCGCCCAGGGTGTTCTCGAAGAAACCGTAGTGCGTGGGGTACTGCATGGAGGTGAACAGGACGCGGTCCAGGCGGACACGGCCGGTTTCGTGGTCAACTTCGTACTTGACGCGCGATCCCTTGGGGATCTCGATGGTCACGTCGTGCTTCATGGAATGCTCCTTGACGGGTGTGGGTGGGGCGTCGCTCCGCCGAAGCGGCCGTCACGGGTGACGGTGCCTCAGGCAGGCTGCTCAGCCCGGGGCTGGCGGCAGGCAAAAGGGCAGCCGGTGCCGCCGACTACTATTGAGGATATAGCGAGAGGCCCGGGTTTCTTGAACCGGCGGGGACATTTCAGGACTGACAGGACCAAGCAGCTTTCATGATGGGCGTTAAAAACGGGGGTGCCCGCTGGGTATCCGCGGCGTGGGGGCGCTTGAAATGGCCGGTGCTGTTGGCCGGAGTCCTGCTGTGCCTCGGTGCCGTGGTGGTGGCCGGCATGGTGCCGGGACTGTTCACCGCACCCAAGCCGTCCCCTTCCGTTCCGTCCTGGCAGCAGGTGCCGGACCGCCTGGCCGATGCCGGCGGTGTGCTTCCTTTGAACGCCGACGCCCCCGTTCCCCTGCCCGCAGAACTTGCCCGGCAACTTGATGCGACGCTGAAACCGGCCGGCCGCGGCAGCATCAGTGGCGTGGTGATGGACGCTTCAACGGGGAAGGTCCTCTTTGACCGCGATGCCGGCGCCAACCGGATCCCGGCCTCCACCATGAAGTTGCTGACTGCCGTGGCTGCGCTGAAGGCTCTCGGTCCTGAATCGCGTTTCACTACCCGGGTGCTCGCCGCCGAGGATCCTTCCACCGTGGTGTTGACCGGGGGAGGGGATGTGCTGCTGGGTGCCTCCGCGTCGGATCCGTCTGCGGTTCTTGGGCGTGCCGGTCTCGCGTCGCTGGCTACCGATACTGCTGCCGCATTGGCTGCAGCGGGCGTCAAGGGGCCGGTTACTGTCCGCGTGGACGATTCACTCTTCGCCGGCGCACCCCTTAACCCTGCCTGGAGCCTGGACGACGTTGCCGCCGGCGAGACAGCACCTTTGTTTTCCCTGGCTTTGAACTCCGGCCGCTACGCCCCGGACGTACTGACCGGTCCGCGCCCCCAGGATTCCGCCATCACCGCCGCCCAGGTGTTCGCCGAGCAATTGGCGGTTGCAGGCGTTGCGGTGAGTCCCGGCGTCGAACGCGGTAAAGGGCTTCCGGCCAAAGTGCTGGCGGCGGCGGAATCGGCCACGGTGGGCGATCAAGTGGACCTCATGCTTGAGTCCTCGGACAACTTCCTCGCCGAGGCGCTGGGGCGGATGACCGCCTTGGCAAGCGGTCAAAAAGCCACGTACGACGGCGCCACGGTGGCCGTGCGGCAACGGCTGGGGGAGTTGGGAATTGCCACGGATTCGATGCAGTTGGCCGATGTCTCCGGTCTCGCCCTCGAAAACCAGGTCAGTGCACGGCAGTTTGCGGAGGTAGTGCGTGCCATCACCAGCGGACCGGACCTTTCTCTCCGGACTGCGTTGGACGGCTTCCCGGTGGCGGGCCTTACCGGCACCCTGGATGACAGGTATGTGGACGCCGGCACCGCCGAGGGCGCAGGGCTGGTACGCGCCAAGACGGGGACGCTTAATACGGTGATTGCCCTGAGTGGATACGTGGTGGACGCGGACGGGCGCTTGTTGGTGTTCTCCTTCATCGGCAACGACCTTGAACCCGGCACTGCCGCCAACAAGGTGGCAATGGACCGCTCGGCTTCGGTGCTGGCCTCCTGCGGCTGCCGGGGCTGACTGCTCCGCGCGGAGCGAACTTAAGGGCCCGCTGTCAGTCTGGTGTGGTGTGATGGTCCGTATGGTGTCATCTGCCCGCGAATCGTCAGCAGGGGCCCCGTCCCTGATCAACTGGGACCTGGCTTCCTCTACGGCTGCCCGGCTTGCCCCTCCCGGTCCGGAGCTTAGCGCCGGGGAGATTGGCAAGGCGGTGGAGAACCTGCGCTTCAACGCGGATATTTCCGTCCCGCACGTCCATGACATCACCGGTCTTGAAGCTGCCCGGGACCTGCGTGACTCGCACGTCCTGGTGGTGGACCGCGCCTCGTGGTCAAAAGCCAATACGCAGAGTTTTTCGGTCATGCTCCAGCCCGCGCTGAAGAAAATGCTGGAGAGCCGCAACGGTCCGGCCATGACCCCGGCTGCCGCTGCTGCAAGCGGTGCCATCACCGGCACCCAACTGGGCGCCGTGCTGGCTTTCCTTTCCAGCAAGGTGTTGGGTCAGTACGATCCCTTTGCTGCGCTGGCCCCCGAGTCCAACGTTCCCCCGGGCGGCCGGCTCCTGCTGGTGGCGCCGAACATCATTTCCGTGGAACGTGAACTCAACGTCCACCCTGACGACTTCCGGCTCTGGGTCTGCCTGCACGAGCAAACGCACCGTGTGCAGTTTGCTGCCGCGCCCTGGCTCCGGCACCACATGCTGGACGAAATCGAGAAGCTCAGCGGAAACCTCCTGGGCAACATGGATTCCCTGGTTGAACGGGCGGGCGCAGTTGCAAAGTCCCTGCGGGACCGCAATCCCTCGGAGAAAGCTCCGGGCCGCGGCGCCATCCTTGACATCCTGCAGGATCCCGAGGAAAAGGCGTCCCTGTCCCACATCACTGCGGTCATGAGCCTCCTGGAAGGCCACGCCAACGTGGTGATGGATGCCGTGGATTCGAGCATCGTCCCCTCGGTGAAGACGATTCGTCAACGCTTTAACGACCGTGGCAAGGACCGCGGCGTGGTGGAAAAGTTCATCCGCAACCTCCTCGGCCTGGATGCCAAGATGCGCCAGTACACCGACGGCGCCAAGTTCGTCCGCGAAGTGGTTGCCGTAGCAGGCATGGAAGGCTTCAACCGGGTGTGGACGTCCGCCGAGTACCTGCCCACCGAAGAAGAAATCCACAACTCCAAGCTGTGGCTTGAGCGGATGGGGCTTTGAGCGTTCCCTCCGGTCCTCTTGGCGGGTCCGATGGTTCCTCTTTTGGGGTGGCTGGACCCGCTGGTTCCGTGTCAGGGTCTACCGCCAAGGGTCGACGCCGGCCCGGCCGTTTGGCGCCGGTCGTCGGCAAGGCGCGGAAGCAGTTACAGAACGCCTTGGCTTCCGCCGGCTATCCCCAGCGGGTGCTCGTAGCCTGCAGCGGCGGCCCGGATTCGTTGGCTTTGGCGGCCATCGCCGCCTATTTCGGCCGGCGGGGCCATGTTGATGGACATCCGGTGGCTGTTGCCGCCGTGGTGGTGGATCATCAGTTGCAGCCGGGATCTGCTGAGGTCGCCTCCCGGACTGCCGAGGTGCTGCGGGAGCTGGGCTTGTCTCCGGTGGAGGTGCGCACTGTGGAAGTCGCCGCCACCGGCTTTGGTCCCGAGGCCGCGGCGAGGGATGCCCGTCATGCCGCGCTGGAGTCTGCCGCTGAGGACTTGAGCTGTAATGCGATCCTTCTTGGCCACACCTTGGACGACCAAGCCGAGCAAGTGTTGCTGGGCCTGGCCCGTGGTTCAGGGACTCGATCCTTGGCGGGGATGAGGCCGGCCCGTGGCCGGCTCCTCCGGCCATTCCTGGGGCTTCGTCGCGAGGAGACCCTGGAAATCTGCGAGGTGGAGGAACTTTCCCCCTGGCACGACCCCAGTAACGCCGATCCTGCTTTTGCGCGCTCCAGAACCCGCGTTGAAGTCATGCCGGTGTTGGAGGAAAAGCTGGGTCCGGGGGTTGCCGAGTCGCTTGCCCGCACCGCCGCCATCCTCCAGCAGGACGCCGATTTCCTCGAAGACCTGGCCAAAGAGACCTATCTCTCACTTGTCCAGCGCGAAGGGCCCGATGCGTGGCTTCCCGAGGACGCTGTACGTGAGCTGCCGGCAGCGCTCAGGTTCCGTGTCATTGCCAAGGCTGCCGCCGCCGTCGGGGGTCAACAACCCGGATACGGGCGCCTTCAAGCTGCGGAAGCGCTGCTCCGGCGCCAAGGGTCAGCCGGACCCGTGGAACTTCCCGGCCATGTCAGTGTTTACCGATTGTCCCTCAGCGATTTGGAGCAGCAGCGCCCGGTTTCGGCCGGGGTCGCGGAGGCTGGCAGCATGCGCGATTCAGCCGACGCCGGTCCCCGCGAAGCCGCGCGCTGTGGGAAGCTAGTATTCCGGCATCAGAAACCGTCCCAACAGTAGCCGCACCCGAGCATCAAAACAGGAGCCATTGGTGGATTCAAACGACGTCCAGGCAGATCTCAAGCACGTTCTTTACACCAAGGAACAAATCCAGACGCGCATCGCAGAACTCGCAGCGCAGATCGACAAGGACTACGAAGGCCGCGACATCTTGATCGTTGGCGTCCTTAAGGGTGCCGTGATGGTCATGGCTGACCTGGCGCGCGCATTGCACAGCCACGTGAGCATGGACTGGATGGCTGTCTCGTCCTACGGCTCCGGTACCCAGTCTTCAGGCGTGGTCCGGATCCTTAAGGACCTCGACACCGACCTCATGGGCAAGGATGTCCTGATTGTCGAGGACATCATCGATTCCGGCCTGACCCTTTCCTGGCTCAAGTCCAACCTCGAGTCCCGCGGCACGGCCAGCGTCGAAATCTGCACTGCCTTCCGCAAGCCGACCGCTGCCAAGGTGGAGATCGACGTCAAGTACGTTGGCTACGACATCCCCAACGAGTTCGTAGTGGGCTACGGCCTCGACTACGCCGAGAAGTACCGCAACCTGGACTTCGTGGGCACCTTGGCCCCGCACGTTTACGAGTAAGCGCCCTTCTTCGCTTCACGCCGCCGCCACCGCGCCCTTTTCCGCCGTTCGCGCCCGTAACCTCTGGTGCGTGTGGCGGGTGTGGGTGCGGTGTTTGCGTTTAAGGGGTGCGCTCGGCGGGTGTGGGTGCGGTTGTTGGTGCTTAAGGGGTGCGCTCGGCGGGTGTGGGTGCGGTTGTTGAGTTTGTGAACCTGCCGCCGCGCACCCTCTAGCCGTCGCGCCCTTTTCCGCCGTTCGCGGCCGTAACCTCTGGTGCGTGTGGCGGGTGTGGGTGCGGTGTTTGCGTTTAAGGGGTGCACTCGGCGGGTGTGGATGCGGTTATTGAGTTCCTGAACCTGCCGCTGCGCACCCTCTCGCCACCGCGCCCTTTTCCGCCGTTCGCGCCCGTAACCTCTGGTGCGCCTGGCGGGTGTGGGTGCGGTGTTGGTGCTTAAGGGGTGCGCTCAGCGGGTGTGGGTGCGGTTATTGAGTTCCTGAACCTGCCGCTGCGCACCCTCTCGCCGTCGCGCCCTTTTCCGCCGTTCGCGCCCGTAACCTCTGGTGCGTGTGGCGGGTGTGGGTGCGGTGTTTGCGTTTAAGGGGTGCGCTCAGCGGGTGTGGGTGCGGTTGTTGGGTTTGTGAACCTGCCGTCACGCAACCTCTCGCGCTAAACTGGACCATGACCGGTGCTCCTGCCCGTCTTCTGGCGTGGCTCGCCGTCATGGCGACTCTCCTTACGGCCTGCACTCCTGCGGTCGATCTCGCTGAGCCTGGTTCCGGTCAACCAATCGCGTCCACCTCTAATTCGCCGGCAACGGGCCACCTTGAAGCAGCCCCGCCACCGAGCGCCACGCAGGCTCCTGTGCCGCCGCAGCCGGCACCTCCGCCCGCGCCGCCCGCTGTGCCTGAGGCTTTTGCCCTGAACCTCTACCAAGAGGGTGACTTCGTCCCGCAATATACGTTCGACTGGTGTGTTGCTGCGAGCATCCAAATGGCGCACAATCTCATCGACGACACCGGCGGAGCCTCTTGGGCCTCCTCCGCGCAGCAAAGTGAGCTGTGGGAGATGGCCCGTGCGAGGTCCTCGAATTCGTTCAACGGCGCCAACCCCCGGGGCTGGGCGCAGGTGTTGACTGAGGTTGGGTTGGGCCCTTACTCGGTGGTCAGCGTCGCGACCTACGAGGACACGCTGCAGACGGCGGCGCGCGCCATAGCTGAAACTGGCCGGCCGGTGGGGTTGGTCATGTGGAGCGGGCGGCATGCTTGGGTGATGAGCGGTTTTGAGTCCGTGGGTGATCCAGCGCAGTTCCCGGAGTTTCAAGTAACGGGGATTCGCGTCCTGGATCCGCTCTATCCTCACGGCAGCGGACAGTGGGGTCCCTCTCCAGAGCCCAATAGTCTGCTGACTCCGGAGCAGTTGGCCACACAGTTCGTGGTCCGTGAGCCCCGGCGCTGGAGTTCGGACCTGCCCACAGGTTATTTGCTGGTGCTTCCGGTCGCAGCCTGACCAACCGGTGTCTTAGGCTGCACGCAAGGAACGAAGCCCGCCGTCGTTCAAAATACGTGCGAACACGCGTGGGTTCATCATCTCGGCCCAGTCCCAGCGCACGACAGTGAGGCCCAGCGCCCGCAGACCGTTCTCGCGGGCCTTCTCTGCCATGACCGCCTGCTGGATGGTCTGGTTTCCCCGCAACCTTTTTCGTAGGTACTTTCCGTGTCCGTCGAATTCCCCGACAAGGTCCAGTTCGGGCCACCAGAAGTCAGTTCGGGCAGTGCGTCCGTTTCCCAGGGTAAAAGAACCTTGAAGGCTGGGTACGGGAAAGTTGAGCAAGATCATCTGTGCTCGGCTTATGGATTCCCCCACTGATTCGGATTTGTCTGAGGAAAGATCGAGAATCGACTCGGCCCGTCGCTTTCTGGAAACCCTGGTAAGAGCGGAGACAGCTTCAGCAAGTTCGTCGACGCTCGCCGGAGGACCCCATGCTTTATCCTTGTTCCAATTGTCGGCCTCTAAATCATCGCCCCACCCTTGGTTGCGCCGGCTGGAGTCCACTACGGCCAAGGCCTCAGCAAAATTGAGGGCGGCGGCAAGCTCGATTGTGGTGCGGACCTTGTCTGTGACTCGAAAGTCACCAAGTTGGGCCACCCCGGCGTCAAGGGACCCGAAGCTTCTCCGGATCCCGTGCTTGGACCTGCCGCCTCTTGGGTCTTCAGTGACAGTGCATAAGCCCTGAGGTACGCCCACCACGCCGAGCCCCCATAGGAGTGCGGCCGTCTGCAAGTTGAACAGGGGCGGAGTCCTGGCTGCATTGACCAGCGCGGCTGCTTGGAGTCCGTGCCGCTGACGCTCGTTCAACTCCGCCCAATAAGCAGAGCGTGTATAAGCGCCCCGTCGGACCCGCACCAGCTCGCCACGTTTGGCCTGCTTCGCGAGGTGGCGCGCGTCATGCCCGATGCGTGTCGCATCTGCAGCCAGGATGAGTTCTGGAATGGTCATGGGTTCCACGCTTCCCCTTCTAGCGCGAAGTCGAAAGCACCCGTCCGAGCTATGTGGAAAAACAGCATCGAGTCCACACGGAAGTAGCCAAGGTGGTGCCCTGCTAACAGCCCTTAGTGGGGCGACGCGCCCCACGGGGCCGCACCCGTTTCCGCCGTTCGCGCCCGTTCCTCAGCACGCCCGCACCCTTTTTCGCCGTTCGCGCCCGTGGTTACGGGTGCGCACGGCGCCAACGGGTGCGCCGGAAGCGAAGGCCAGTGGGAACCCGGGACAAATCGGCGTTACCGGGTGCGCACGGCGCCTACGGGTGCGCCGGAAGCGAAGGCCCGTGGGAACCCGGGACAAATCGGCTTTACCGGGTGTGCACGGCGCCTACGGGTGCGCCGGAAGCGAAGGCCAGTGAGAACCCGCCCGCCCACCAAGCACAAGACCCCTGTTCCAACAGCACCGACGCGAGTATCCTGTGTACGCCCAGAGGGAACTTTTGGACTTTCCGGTGCGTGAATTACTGGGAACGGTGTATAGCTTGAAACTGAAGCAGCACCACTCGCGCGCAGAAGTTGCGCCTTGCAGCACTACCAGGAGGGACGGGGCAAAGCCCCGATCAGATGAAAGCTAAGAGTTTCTTCAAGGGCCCGGGCATCTGGATTGTTGTCGTCGTTGGCTTGCTCCTGGTGGCATTCGCAACACTGGCTCCGGGCGGTTCCACACGCATTGACACCAAGGAAGGCCTTGAGCTCCTTTCCCAGAGCGGGAAGGTTGAGCAGGCCAAGATTTTCGACGCCGAGAACCGCGTTGACCTGGTACTTAAGGACAACCTGAACCTGGATGGCCAGGACAAGGGCAAGAACGTCCAGTTCTTCTACGTCACGGACCGCGGTCCGGATGTGGTGAAGGCCGTCACCAACGCCAACCCGGAAAAGGGCTTCACGGACCAGCCGATCGAGAACAACTGGTTCTCCGGCTTGTTCTCGCTGCTCATCCCGGTGCTGCTGCTTGGTGTCCTCTTCTGGTTCCTGCTCTCCCGTATGCAGGGTGGCGGCTCCAAGGTCATGCAGTTCGGCAAGTCCAAGGCCAAGCTGGTCAACAAGGACATGCCGCAGGTGACCTTCTCTGACGTCGCCGGCGCTGACGAAGCCGTGGAAGAGCTCCAGGAAATCAAGGAGTTCCTCCAGGAACCGGCCAAGTTCCAGGCCGTGGGCGCAAAGATCCCCAAGGGTGTGCTGCTCTACGGCCCTCCAGGTACCGGTAAGACCCTGCTGGCCCGCGCTGTCGCAGGCGAGGCCGGCGTTCCGTTCTTCTCCATCTCCGGCTCGGACTTCGTTGAAATGTTCGTCGGTGTTGGTGCTTCCCGTGTCCGTGACTTGTTTGAGCAGGCCAAGGCCAGTTCTCCAGCAATCATCTTCGTGGATGAGATCGACGCCGTTGGACGTCACCGCGGTGCCGGGATCGGCGGCGGCAATGATGAGCGCGAGCAGACCTTGAACCAGCTCCTCGTGGAGATGGACGGTTTCGACGTCAAGACCAACGTCATCCTCATCGCTGCCACCAACCGTCCGGACGTCCTGGATCCTGCGCTGCTGCGCCCGGGCCGTTTCGACCGCCAGATCACGGTGGAAGCCCCGGATATGATTGGCCGCGAGCAGATCCTGAACGTCCACGCCAAGGGCAAGCCCATGGCCCAGGGCATCGACCTCAGGGCTGTTGCCAAGAAGACCCCGGGCTACACCGGCGCCGACCTTGCCAACGTCCTCAACGAGGCCGCACTGCTGACCGCGCGTTCGAACGCCAACCTGATTGATGACCGCGCGCTGGACGAGGCAATCGACCGTGT
>NZ_JABMCX010000169.1 GCF_013179505.1 Paenarthrobacter sp. CM16
GCCATCACTTCTCCGTCTTATCAAAGGACCGATGTTAATGATCCTGAGAATACCTCAGTGAGACACTTTGTTTGGACAGATGAGGTGTGGTAATTCCGCGAGATGGAATCGTCACCCCCAGCCAGGTCCCCCGTTCTTATCAAAGGATCCTTTGATGAGAAGCTCGCGACACCGTCTGAGCTGAGTCTTCCAGTTCGCCCTACGGCGCACCCCGAGCGAAAGTCGCCTGCGCGGCTGGGGGGCTTGGAAGATGCGTGGGCCGACTTGCGTCTTGCCCTCGAAGAGTCAGGGGCGGGCGACCTCATTTCAGGCCTGCACATGGGAGGAGCCCGAAGTACTTATCGAGGAGCTTGCGAGGCGTGTGCGCGGAGGATTTCTTCGTGGCTTCGAGGCACAACATCCCTCCAGTCACGTAGTTACCACTCAAACAGCAGAGGTCCTCAGGCGCGTTGGCTCACTTGAAACTCTTCGGGTATTTCTTCGAAATTACCGGGTCGGGGGATGGGTTTCGTCGCATTTTCTGCCCACCCATCCTTATCCAGCTCCAACGTCCGGAGCTCGCGTGGAGTCAAGCAGAGTGCACATCGCGTACAGGCGAACGCCAATGGCATCCAGATTTCTCCCTGCGCCCATGTCGTCGGTTCCTGAACGGGGTCATCAGGTTTATAGAACGTCGTAGGCTCCACCTCGCACAGGAGTTGCCCATCAGGTGATTTGCATGCCACGCACTTGTGAGGGATGCGCCGGGGAAGCCCGTAGGAGTAGTCCTCATCAAAGATTGCAGCAACCCATAGTGCGAGGAAATCGTCAGGCTTTCCGGAGTCGGAGATGACTATCGCACCGGAGCGGACCCCATCTCCATGCAGCTTGATCTTTTCCTTGATGAGCCTGGCCGATGATTGCCGGTGCTGATACTGGAAAATCTCAACGAAATTTTCCAAGTTCGTGAAGGGCCACTCCAGCCCAGGTATCGCTGTTCGCGCCTTTTCATACATTGTGGTTAGGGAGTAGATCGCCTCTGCGATCTGACTGCGCTGAGCTTCCGCAGCGAGATGACAGGAAGCATTGCGCACCGTCATCAACGCCTTGAACTCGTCCAAGGCGAGGACCGTGGGTATCTCCTCTATCTCCTTATGGATGTAAAAGGCGTCTTCCGCCGTACAGGAGCGAACGTCAGCGAGGTCCTTCGTGTAGTTCTCTGAAGAGAAGGTCAACCGGGCCAACAAAGCACTCCGTTTGTCACCCGTGGTGAGTTCGGCCAACAGGCCAGGGGACTGTCTGGCCAACAAGTATTTTAGAAGTAGCTCAGTCGCGATTCCTGCAGAGGCGGCCGCATCCAACCTCTTGTTCAGATCGCCATCTTGGAATTGCTCCCAGGCACGGCGAGCATTCCAGTTTGCATAGGACAACAAGGCTTCAGCCAGCTTCATTAGGTCCCTCGCTGACGTCCATGCGAGCCCAGATGCGTTTGTGCCCGAAATGCCAATCCCAGTCTTGTTCTGTCACGGATCAAGGGTCCCACAACTTTGGTGTGGCCGGCTCGCACCTGACACTCGTTTGTGTGTGACAAAATCAAGCTTCCTATTGAGCAGAGATCTACTTGGGGATGCAATGACTGAAGGCTGGCTTGAACGAAGAGATCGTGAAATGGACCGATGGCTGCCTGATCTTAGATTTTCGCCGCAGGGCGCAGACAAAGATCTACATCTGGCACACCCGCACCTAGAGGAAGGTCAATGGGATAACGACCGGACTCGGTCAACGAAAGCTGGTTCCGTCACGACGCACTTCGGCGACCTCACCGAGCCAGTTGTCGACTTCATTCGAGGTTCGAAAGCTGTTGTTGGTTGCGTCGCTTGGTTGACCGCAAGTTCCATCCTTGAAGCTCTATCCGACGTCGACACAGCGATCGTCGTCCAGAAGGAAGATTTCCTTCGCCCGGACCAGGGGCAGAAGGATGCTTGGCGACAAACCCTCCGAAAAAGCTACGGGGCAATAACCAATGGTTTCGCTCGCTACAGGTTCCCTTACCCTTTCGGAATGATGAACTATACCGGTGACCCCTCCGTGGATCCGATCAGTTGTGTCGGCAACCACAACGCTGACAAGCGAGCTGCCGCACCTAGGATGCACCACAAGTTTCTTGTTCGAGTAGACGAATCGGATAACGGAATGGTTGGTTCAGCAGTCTGGACTGGGTCGTTCAACTTCTCGAAAAATGGTGGAAACTCATTTGAAAATGCGGTTGAAATCCATGACGTCGACGTAGCGGAGCAGTACCTAAAGGAGTTCGCCCGAGTAGCGGCCTTATCCGAGCCTCTGAACTGGTATAGGGAATGGGTCACCCCGCAGTACCGGCTAGGCAGCTAACGATCCAGCCGGATCTAGAAGTCGTGCACAGCTTGTGCTGTGCACGACTTCTGCCGTCCCTAGTCTTTGGTTAGCGTTCGTACCCGGAATCTTGTTGGCGACGCTGTTCCATAGCCCGTTGCAGATTTCGCTCTTGCTCAGAAGCCCCTCCCCCGCCTTTGCTGAGACACTTCACGGCGAGACGACTAAACGAGACTCCTCCTGCGCGTGAAATCCCCGGTATTCGAGGAGTTTCGACGGCCGCCGCTGCTGTAGAGAGCGCTGGCTAGCCTGTCTCATGAAGTATTACCTTTTGTAGACAACGATCTGCGGGCCTACACCGACCTGAAATCCCCCGAAGGGCGTGAGCCACTTCGCATGCAGAAAGTAACGCCCAAGACACAGATCGCGATGCGGTCCCCCTCTTTTCAAGATATTCAGGTTCCGGCGCCTGACTTCATGTGCAGCCGGACTTCAATTGTCGACATTCGACTCCCGGCCGTGCGGGACCGGCGGTGGCCTACCGACAATCGAGCACCCTTTGGTCGGCAGTGAACGCTATCGAAGTGATAGTAAACAGCTAGCGTTCTCTACTCATAGCTGTCTCGCACCTGCTCAAGTCCAATCCGCAGAGCTCTCAGCGCCATCGGGTGCTTCTTTCGCCCCTCCAGGGTTGCCACCATTGACAGGAGCTCCACAAGATCCAGGTCATTGTCGAATCGGAGCAGCATCGTTTTCGGGCGCTCCTTATCCCGTATATCACTAAGCTCAGGTGTGAAACTTGGTCGAACAGGCGTGATGCGTTGGTCTCTGGCGACCGGCGCTGCCAGAAGAGGTTCAGCTGCGTTGCCAAACGCTTCTATCGCTTCCTCCCGCGCTTTCTCCGAAGCGGAACGTTTTTTGAGCGCCATTAGCCGATCAACTCCTCTACTAAACCGCGGATCTCTCGCGCAGCTTTGGGATTCTTCCATTCCACGACACCTAACCCCTCACCTACTACGTCGCGATAGGCCTTACGCTCGTACAGAACAGTCTGGAGTGGCTCGATGCTTGGGTAATCGGCAAGATACTCTCTTGCGTCAGCGCTCTCTGACTCAAAGGCATTTGTTGATACACGCGTCAGGGCTCCCCTAACACGTAGGGATGGATTGAAGTCGCGTGCTGTTTCGATTAGTCGGTCAACCGTCACCAGTGTGTCTAAGTCAAACTGACTGGACTGAGTCAAAATCAACAGCTGGTGCGCAGCCGTCATGGCTGTACGCATTTCTTTGCTATCTTTACCTGCGACATCGACCAAAACGATGTCGTAACTCGTGTCGAGCTCTCGCAACGTCTCGTGGAGACTGCCCAGCTTTTCGACGACAAAGATGCGAGGTTCGTGACCGGCCTCCTCGCGGTCAACGGCCCAGCGGGCAGTAGACCGTTGGCGGTCTCCGTCCACTACCGCTACACGCATCCCGCGTTTCGCGAGCTCCACGGCCATGTTAGTGACGACTGTGGACTTACCCACCCCGCCCTTTTCGCTTCCAACGACAATGATCATGACTTCCACGCTAGCTGAGAGGAGCTATCAATCCAGTACTGACACGCTAGTGCTTTGATATCACTTCGAAAGTGATATCAAAGCACTATCGAAACCGAGTAGTTCCGCACTCCTCCGATGAGGCCCCACACCAAGGAAACAAGAGGAGGGACGATATCAAACCAGTACCACACCGATAGCGGTTTGATATCACTTTCGAAGTGTTATCAAACCGCTATCAGACCGGGATCCCTGGACCTCCTCCCGTCGCCACCCAACTGCCGACCTTGGTAGGGAACAGCTAGCACTTTGAAAGTGCTATCAAAGCACTATCGAAAAGCTAGTAGTCCAATACTCCTCCGATGGGCCCCACACCAAGGAAACAAGAGGAGGGACGGTATCAAACCAGTACCACACCGATAGCGGTTTGATATCACTTTCGAAGTGTTATCAAACCGCTATCAAACCGGGATCCCTGGACCTCCTCCCGTCGCCACCCAACTGCCGACCTTGGTAGGGAACAGCTAGCACTTTGAAAGTGCTATCAAAGCACTATCGAAAAGCTAGTAGTCCAATACTCCTCCGATGGGCCCCACACCAAGGAAACAAGAGGAAGGTCGGTATCAAACCAGTACCACCGCAATAGCATTTTGATATCACTTTCAAACTAGTATCAGGTAGGGCCCAGTAGCCGGGATGGCCAGGACCTTCGCCTGCACAATCAAAGGTAGCGATGGGGGAGAGGGCATGTACCTGCATCAACCTGATATCACTTCAATATTGAATTAGTATCAAACTGCTACCGGTGCTGCGCCTTCAGTCCACAACTCCCGTTGAAGGTCCAGAAGCGGGTCCATGGCCGGCAATTACCCGCCTACACCGATCGAGTAATTGCCCAACCCAAGACAGATCTAAGAGCTGCTGCAGAATTCTGATGTCAGGATTTCCTGACATCATCTGAGGCAGACTAAAGTCGAAACCACGCCGGAACATAGAGGGGCGCAGACGTATGAACTGGGATATGCAGGATGGGATTCACGAAGGATGGCCAGGCGCCGTTGCTCCAGACGGGCGCATGACAGGAGACATTAGAACGGGCAGCCCTTCGGTTCAAGGTATCTCGGGCAGTTTCCCACGACATCCAGTTCACGCTGACCAGGAGATTATCTCAGATGACAGAGTTGTAGGCTGGCGTTCACTATGTGCCTGCGGCTGGTTCGGTCCCTTCTGGAAACGAGTTCCGACATCCTCAGAAGCTAGCCTTTCAAAGCGCCGTGCTTTTGTACCCCTTCTTGGTGTGGCCGTGCCATCCGTCACTGTTGAGGACACCATGCACCTTGAGTGGACAGCCCATGCAATTCCCGCTTCAGCAATTTCCGAACTGCAGGCCGCATTCCGAGTGTTGAAGACAGCAGAGGCACGCGTGAGCAGGGGAGTACAGTCGGCGCGATCTGCGGGCGTCTCATGGGCCCGAATCGGACACGCGCTAGAAGTCAGCAGACAATCAGCCCATGAGCGGTGGAAACCCTAACACCAGCTCCCGAAAGACGGTCCACGGCTAGCCTTAGCTGTGCAGCGTGCCGAAACACGCCGTACCTACTTGGTACTGCCCAGTGTTCCCCACTCTGCACACAAAAAGTCTGCGTGATTGTCGAGGGCAGCCAGCGTTCTTCCACCTCAGAGTCGCAAACGCCAGCTTCATCGACCTGCACCTGCAAGAACCGGTCCAGGCAAGCGTGCCAGGCTCGGCCTTCGCGACGGTTACGGCAGATCTAGCAAAGGTAGTCATCAAGGACTCCTGGACAGTCGGCTAAAAACTAGAGGATGTCACTCGCGACCCTTCATGCGCAGACTTCCCAGCTCCACCCGAGCAATAGAACACGCGCTGAGGCTACTGCCGGTGACCGAGCAGTACCGGCTGGATGGGGAAGTGCTTGCCCGTTCGGCGGCGTCATAGGCAAGGCCGACTCAGTCACCCGTGGCCGGGAAGACCGTACGGATGGCGGGTACCTTACTTCTACGCCAAGTGAGTTCGCAGGTCAGCGACTCGTATTCCGGAAACCTGGACCGAGCGATTCATAGCAGCATTCCAATGTGGCTTATGGCGCTAACTGTGGCATGAAACTTGACGACTACGATGCTTTAGGAAGCCCCGTCTTTCTCAGTTGCCAGGATCATCCGGCAGCTGCTTACACCCCTCTGGTGAAGGCCATATCAGCTAGGGTCCATTCATCAGGTGGCCCCTCGAAGGCTTCCCAAGGGTAATCATCTGTGGGGGAGAGGAGCTCCGCTACTGTGTTCACGTTCTTTGAAAGCCACTCCCGCCACACTATTCGTTCAATGCGGTATCTCTGGAGTTGGGCAGCTACAGCTTCCACCACACCAAAGCATTCTGCGAGCTCCTGGAGGGAGGTCGTAGCTACGATCAACCAGGATCGGGCGCCATTCCTTGAGATCATGTTCCATGCTGCCAGGACCTCGAGGCTTTCGCCAACGGCGGTTCTGGACAGCTTTGTCTGAGCGACCAATTCCGTGGTTGTTAGCCCTGGCGTGCTCTCCAAGGCTTCATAAACGAACGCCGCCGGCAAACCCAGCTCCCTGAAAACCGGCCTGAGCGAATGAATCTTTCCCTTTCGCCAGGTTAGATCCTCTGCTGCTGAGCGAAGTCCTTCGGGGATCGTCAGCATGTACAGATCACCTTTAGTTCCCCGGCCATGTTCTACCAACGTCACCAGTGGGTCATTCTCAGCACGCAAAGCCCGCAAGTGAGCGCCCACAGTTGTGTGATCCAGTCCAGTCGCCACGGCGATTGATCGATCACCAAACTCAACAAATCGAGACGCTGTCATGTGGGCGGCCGCGCCCAACGCTCTTAACACCATCCGACGTGCCAGGCCGGTGCGGGAGCTGGCGTATACAGGCTCTCTCAGGGACAGGGCGCTTCTCCAAGAGCGCAGGTAGCGGTGCTCGCTACTTGAATCTGGGTTTGAGGGTGTTCCTAGCAGGGGCTGTGTATTTGGCTGGCTTGTGGGGGATTTGCGGGCATTGTTATTCCCAGTCCTTGAGCCTTGGTTTTTTCGTAGGTAGTCGATCGCGTTGTTCCAGTCCCGCTTCAGGGAGGGGAGCCGGTGATGGGAAGCGTAGCGGGCGTAGAACGATGCGAGTCCGGGCCAGACGCCCTGGAGGAACCGTCGTTGAACCTCGACAAGTTTCATTCCAGCGGCGGCCGCTGCGGTCAGGACAGCCTGACGGGCTTCCGAGTCCGAGGCGTACCGGTTCGCGTCGTACAGACCCGACAGCGCCATCTGCTGCATTGGCCTGGACATCCGTCCGATCGTCTGTGGTGCGTCCGGGTCTCTGTTTTCCCAGGAAAGCGGCTGTTCCAGCCTCAGGGCCCGTACACTGGCGATTTCATCGCTCAAGTCTTGGCGTATTGAGTCCCAGACCCGAACCGTGTTTGGGCGTTTTGCAATGTCGTACGCCATGCTGAGGCTCATGGCGAGTACCTGGTGGCCGCCGCGCTTATGAGGTGATCCTGGTGTGCGCATGCAACCGTGAAGAAGGTTCTGGTGCGGAGACTTATCCAATGTCCGGTAGCGAGAGCCGAGTGCCTCGACAACATCGCGTGCCTCTGAAAAGGAAACCCTTTTCTCCAGTGGTATGTAGACGTGTCGGCCGCCATTGGGCGAGTGATCTTCAATCCACCGAGCGCCACAGCTGTGCAGCCACGATTGGAGGGACTTCACGTCTGCTTCCACCCAGTCGATACCTGCAATAGAGGAGTCGAAATCAAGGAAGAGGGCAGAGCAGCTGCCGTCTTTCCCGAAGATCCGAACTGCCGCAGGAAACGTGGGGAGCGTCTCAGTCAGAGCGCGCTCGTGCTTTTGGGGATAGGTCTTACCGCCGTCTCGGGATATGCGAATACGGGGTTGACCTGCGAGAAGAGGCGCCAGTGAGGCCCACGCCTGCGCGGCGTCAGCGGTCGGGGAATGGTCGCGAGACACGCCAGCGGGTACGACTGCTGGCAGCACGCGAGCGTGCTGTTGTACGATGAGAGCAATCCTTTCGAGGAGGTCCTGTCAGAGGGACAACAAAGGGCCGGCCCGCCAAGACCGGTTTTATAGCAAGACAAAGGTGAATCTGAAAAGATCAACCTTCACGACTTACAGTCTGAGCGCCGGGAAGCAATCCAGAATGTAAGTCACTAGCTTCGAAGGCCCGCCTAGTGCGGGCCTTCCTCGTTATGAGGCTAAGCGCCCAAGCGGGAACTCCTCCTGCTGGGGAACTGCGTGCAGCTTGGTATTGGCCAGGCGTTCTTCAACCAAATCTGACAGCCAGTCGCTTACGTACTGGTAGCCCTCTGCCTTTGCAATCTGGTCCATTGCATCCGCTTTAGGTGTTGCGATGCGGAATCCGACGAATTTGCGGTCGCCTTTGGAGCGTCTGCCTGTACGTGTAACTGGAGCCATCATCCCTGTCCTTTGAACTCGGCTGCGGAGGCCGCCGCTACTTCAATAGATTGGTCGAACCAAGTGCCACCTGGCCCTAAGTAGGCGGCTGCTATACAACCGGCCTTCTCTGAAACTGAAACTACCATCGCGCGCCTTCCGGCAGTGGCATTGAAACAGAAACACCCTCCGGCGTGTTGAAACAGAAACAGGGTCTAATGGCGGAGCCATCTGCATGGAGGTCTCCGTGCAGCGTCAGCGCGCCCGATTATGGACAACATGCGATGCAGACCCGCATTGGGCGTGTCGCCGCGGAGCCCTGGGACAGAAAAGGGGGGCTGAGCGTGGCATATCTAATTTCAAGCGTCCGCAAACGCTTTGATAGGTCCATGTTCGCATCACCCTAACCCGGCTTCAGACAAGTTGCAGACGTTCACATCCCGCGGCATGTGGCGACTTGATTCCCCCAAGAAATCAAGTACGGGACAGCCTACCTACGGGCTTCGCACATGTACAACTCAGTTCTAACTCATGGCCTATACGCTACGAATGTCATCAGGTAAAATTTTGTGTCGGCTGTCCCGCCTGCTCTATAGCGGTCGCATCGCAAGCAGCTGACCTTTGGCTGAAGGAGCTTAGAGATGGCAAATGGGGGTCGTAGCGTGTTCCTTACGCAACAGCAGAAGAAGGAGCGCCTGGCGGATCGTATGGGCATCCTGGTGGATATCTGGGAGGCCGACAACAACGCCGCGCTTACGTACAATCACGTCGAGGAAGCACTTTCTGCCAACGGGATCCATCTGTCGCGGACACGGTGGTCATATTTGATCAATGGCACTGGCAGCTTGGTGACCGATCAGGAACTTCTGAGGGGCATTTCAGAGTTCGTTTTTGGTGTGCCGGCCAGCTATCTCGTTGATCTCAACAGTGAGACTCCTCCCGAGGTGGAAGCGCGGATGGAGTTCCTTGTGCAGATGCGCAAGCTCAAGGTGAAGAACTTCGCTGCGAGAAACCTGGGCGCGACGTCGCCGGAAACACTGCGGATGATCACGAGGATTATCGACTCGTCGATGAACGGTGAGGATGAATGACCCTCCCACCTGTTCAGGACAAGGTTCGGGAGTTGTGCGGTGACGGCACGACGTCGATGAAGGAAGTCGTCGAACGCTTGACCGTGATCTGCGAGAAACCGATCAATCTCATCGAGTACAACGAGTCCTGGGGTTCCCTGACGGCATTCAAGGCCGAATTCGAAGATCGCATCAACGTGTACTTCCCCCCGCAGAAGTCCCAGCAGTACAAGCTCCACTGCATCTATCACGAGCTCGGACACATCTACCTGGAGAGCCTTCAGGTAGCCGTTGCCCTGCCGGATCTCTCTGGAGAGATGCTGAGGGAAACCGCGGACGCGATTAGCATCACCTGCCGGTCGGTTCCGAATCACCCTGTCGAGCGGTGGGTGGAGGATTTCGCGTTCGAGATGTCAAAGAAGACGCGTTCACGCAGCTCGTCCGATCTTGATCCTTTCCTCTGATAAACCATGAAACTGTTGCTCTTTGCACTGCTGAGCGCCCTATGCCTCCTTCGGATCCCCTCGGTGGTCAAGGTCGCGGAATCCCGCGCCTCGTGGGTGGCATCGATCTTCGGGCTCGCGGCACTCTATGTTTTGGGAACGGTTACACCGTTGGAGGATATTGACCGCTACCTCGGCGGCATCAATGTGACGAACCTGCTCCAAGCCGTCTTCGCGCTCCTGGCAATCTTCTTCTTCAACGACAGCGTGCGGCGTCTGGCGAACGTACCCATAGTCAGATGGACCTACTACGCGCCGTTGCTGAGCATTCCCATCATGGTTGTCGGCTTCACCCTGATCCAGGACAAGGCTCCAACGGCCGCGGACTTCATCGATACCCGCATGGACCAGCTCGCTACCGCCGTGTACAGCGGCATGTACATGCTCGCGCTGTTGTTCACCGTCCTCAGGATCATCTACATGCTTCGGCACAAAGCCAAGGGACTGTACGCCACATTTTCAGCGGGCCTGCTGGTGGTTGCGGTCGCCGTTTCGTGCCACATCACATACGTGGTGCTGTTCTATTTCTCGCCCTGGGACGCCCTAGCCCGGGATATCGGTGCCTGGTTTGACCGTCTTTTCTATGTAGGCCTTTCAGTGACCGCCGCGGGATGGTTGATTCTCTTCCTGTCGAAGCAGCTGCCCAGATTGCGTCTCTGG